>JAHAZJ010000038.1 GCA_018385315.1 Treponema sp.
CTTTTTGTTGAAGTTCGGCAAGGCCCACGGTGATTGTTGTATAAACATTTGAAGGAATGAGCCAGAGATTTTTTGCATGACCCAAAACGTAATTTGCCGCAGCAACATCGTTCCCGGAATTAAACTCACGCCAAGGAATTTCAGCAAGACCATGAGTTCCAATCCAGACATTTGTCATACGGTTCAAGATCTCAGGACACTTTTTGATTGCAACCGCAACGTTAGTTATGGCTCCCTGACACAAAACAAAAAGCGGGGCTGTATCTTCGCGCAATGCTTCCTTAATCAAAAACTCAGCAGCTGGGGAAACTGATTCCTCGCTTACCGAGTTCTCGAAATATCCCGCCGCCATCGCACCAGGCTCACCCATAAAAACCGGCACCTCTTTCATATCCATCGCATCAATAATTGTGCAAACTTCATCATAACTGCGCTGCACCGAGCCCTCAGCAGCAAAGTGCTCTGCAAGAATTCCCTTCACCATCAGCTTGGGACTCATCAACGCCTGGGCAATCGCAAAAGGATCATCAGCCTCACAGGCAGCATCGGTGTCTATAATCACACGCAGCTTCTTATACTGAGGAACGTCGAACAGCAATTTTGATTTCATAGTTTTTACTCCAAAATCATTTTACCCCCTACCTGTAAACTTAGCAATTACAGAAAGCACCTTTACATGCTATACTTTTCTCATGAAATCCATCCTCTCAAACACAGTAAAAATTACCGTGGCCGCCGTACTTGCCATTCTCTGTGCACAATGGCTAGTGTAGCGGACTGTTAATCCGCTTATACAAGTTCGATTCTTGTATTCTTCGTGTTTTAATCAGCAATCATGGTGTGAAATGAGTGGAAAATTGAAGCATACAGGGAAGCTAAATCAATAAAGTTTTTACTGCATTACATACATCTGAAAAACTTAATCCCTCTGTGTAAGAATTGGCATTAGCGTATTTTAGCCATTGTTCCTGCAAATCTGGACTGTTTTCAATTATCGAAAAATCTGTCATTACATCATTTATCCTTTCAAATGAATTTCGATGTTTACTGGTGTTTTCTAAAGCTTTAGAAAACTTGTTTTTATCAAAATCACGCGTTTTTGTTAGAACGTAAACATCATAATAATCACGAGGTCTGGTTGATAATACTCCTCTAGAAAGAATTGTCTCTATTTTTTCAGCCAATATTGTTTCTATTGGATAAGCCCATAACTCAAATTTTTTACTCTGATCAACCAGGCAATTACATTTTTGTAGTTGAGGTACAGGAGTAATCACATCTCCTGTTGAAATGTCAATTGAGAATGGAACAACTATGGATTTGGAATCGAAATATCCATTCAGAAAGACTCTTAATCCTCCGTATACGTCATCATCTCGAATTTCTTCACATCTTTTCCATTCGAATTCCACATCGTCATTCAGATTTATTTCCATGATGTTTTTAATTATAACTTTTGTTTCAGTCTCAACTAAAGTAAATCCTTTTACAGTAACATCAATATCCATAGTTGAACGATTGTCTATACCAACCATTGCAGATACCAGACTGCCACCTTTTATGACAAATTCGTCTTTATATTCAGAAACTGATAGGCGGTTTAAAAATCTTTCCATCATGAAATTTTGGAGTACAACATTTGCAGTTATTTTCTTTTCTGACGCAATATTTTTAATTTTGCCTTTAAGGCTCATTGCTTTTGCCGTTCGTGTTTTCATAAAATAACCCCCAGGACAGACCTGACTTTTTTTACAATATTCATTTTCTCTGCATACATTGAAAGATTTTTCAGATTTTTATTTTCTGATTTTGAATACATTTTCAAAGCTGCAAGATAAACTTCAGGATCTATTTTATTCTTATCCTTTATAACATCGCATATAGTGCGTTCAGCATCATAACAAGGGACTTCATTTCCAAAAGCAGTTTTAACAGTTATTTTCCCAAGATTAAATAATTCCTGTTTGCAGTAATAACTTTTAAATCCCTTTGAAAAACTTGAACTTAAACGCTTTCCCTGGGGAATCGTATATGAATGTTCAAAAGGTGTTCTTTCGCTTAAGCCATTACAAAATAATGCAGTCTCATGGGAAAAAATTATGTTGTCAGAAAATAAACTGAGAATGTAGAGTTCATCCGGAATTGTTTCAGGTAAGGTATAAATTCCTTTTGCAATGCGATTACGTCTACCATCTTCTGCCATTAGTGAAAGTAGGGCTCTGGAAATATTTTTTTCACTGGCGGCTTCGACAGTTATTATTTTATTGTGAGAATCAGAAATCTGTTGTAAATCGTTTATTAGATTATTTTTGACAATCATTACACAATTATATATGAAATTGTAGTAATTGTCAAAAATAAAGGCTCGTGTCATCTATATTTTATGATTTGCCGATAATAAAAATAAGCAGACTGCCTGATGGAAAATCCTTTATCCCCTCCCACTCAAGGATTTTCGACAAGTCTGCTCTTTTTGTTTTTAAGTTACTTTCTGATTTTCATCGAATAAAGGAAACATGATAATTGGAAATCCTACTCCATCTTTAATTATCCTTTAATAAGCAATTATGATTTCATAGTTTTTACTCCCATAAATCATTTTACCCCCTGCCTGTAAACTTAGTAATTACAGAAAGCACCTTTTCATGCTATACTTTTTTCATGAAATCCATCCTCCCAAACACAGTAAAAATCACCGTGGCCGCCGTGCTTGCCATTCTCTGTGCTCAGGCACTCAAGCTGGACTTTGCAGTTTCGGCTGGAATTGTTGCAATTCTTTCGGTTCAGCCGACAAAAAAAGAAACCCTGCGCACAGCCCTTTCCCGCCTTCTTGCCTTTGCAGTGGCGCTTGTAATTTCTATCACTCTCTTTAATCTTCTGGGCTTTACGGTACCGGTCTTTTTTCTTTATCTTTTGATTTTTATTCTTGTCTGTCAGTGGTGCAAATGGATTTCTGCCATGGCCATGGATTCTGTTTTGATTTCGCACTTTCTTTCCTTTGGAAAAACCGGCCCTGCCGAAATCAAAAATGAAGTTTTGCTTTTTGTTCTTGGAGTTGCTTTTGGAATCCTTGTAAATCTTTTACTTCATAAAAAAACTGATTATATAGAAGAACTGAAAAAGCAAACTGATAATCAGATAAAGCTCGTCCTTCACAGAATGGCTCTGCGAATCCAGAATCCCACCCTTGAAGATTACGACGGTTCCTGTTTTGTTTCACTAAATGAAAGCATCTTCACCGCCAAGAAACAGGCAGAAGAAAATTACAACAATCAGTTTTCAAAAAAAGATACCTTCGACTCCCGTTACCTGGATATGCGGGAAAAGCAGACAAAGATTCTTTATGAAATGTTCAAGGCCGCCCAAGCACTTCACACAATTCCAGCCACCGCTACCCTCCTTTCAGATTTTCTCGAAAAAGTTTCAAATGAATATCACAAGGATAATGATGTAAAAGCTCTGCTGGAAGAACTGGCCCTTATCCACGATAAAATGAAAGCGCATCCCTTGCCTCAGACCCGCACTGAGTTCGAAGACCGGGCAAATCTTTTTATCCTCATGGA
>JAHAZJ010000169.1 GCA_018385315.1 Treponema sp.
ATTTATGGCTGTAAATGAGTGATTCTTTTTTGAAGGCGGGGATGTGTTTAATAAATCCTGCCCCTTCTGGGCTCATGGTCTGAATAAAGAAAAATCTAAATACCCGGGGAGTCTTAGAGTAAAAGTACGGGCGCGAAAACGGGACTACGAAGTGCCTCTGCAGCTGCCGAGCGCAGCGAGATGGATAACTTCCACACAGCTTCAGCGAGCACCTTCGTAGGCACGTTGTAGCGGTAGTACTTTTACTCTAAGACGCTGTGGGAAGTTTGTTTGTTTTCTTTAATTTAAACCTACATGTTTAAACCAAACTTTTTAACAAGTTTTTCTTGCAAAGGTTTATATTCTGCTTCATCCATGCCAAGATTGATTGCAGAATCCAAGTCGCTCATTGATTTTTCATAGTCTTTAATTTCAAAATAAGCCATAGCACGACGTAAATGAGTATGGGCTTGAAAACCATTAATTTCAAGAGATTTTGTAAAATTCTGAATTGCCAATTCATAATCTTTTTTGATTGAATATACTATTCCTGCATAATAATAAGTTCTATATGCTTTTGGATCATTTTCAATACTAACCATAAAATCAGCAAGAGCTTCTGTAAAATTATTCATAGAAAAATATGCCATTCCTCTATGTTTTCTAATAACAGCAATTACATTTTTATCACTTTCTTTAACAGCATCCAAAATCATTGAATAAATCTTTACTGCAGTTTCAAGATTTCCTTGATTATGAGCTTCTATTGCTTTTAACAGCATATCATCAATTGTTCCTTTAACAAAAGGAGTAACACGATTGATTTCCTCTGATTTTTTAATTTCTTTGTCATTTAATAAATCATCAGCCATGCTATAAAAAGAATTACGTCTGTCCTCAATTTCTCTCTGTAATTTATTTTGATAATCTCTAATTTCCTGAAAAGTAATATCAGCCAAAGTAAGTGAAGCATTCAAGGATGCCAATTTTCGTCTAAGAGGAATATCAAAAGGATTAAATTCTGTTTTATAAATTAACTCATGTTCAACTTCAGCCCAAGCATCCTGGAGAATGGTTCTAATCTGAATTTCACAAACAATTTCATCTGTAATAGGAAGTAAATCCTTATATTTGCCTTCTAATTTAGGAATACAAGATTCAGGAATTTTTATTAATACGTGAATAGACTCATAACCGAATTCACTAAATTTTTTTTCAGCACCTTTTACTTCTACTTCTTTTATTTCAAAAATCTGTTTAATTTGTTCCAAACCAAGATTAATATCTTCAAGAAAAGCACAAATCATTCTGATTCCCATCATATCTGTTAAATATACTAGAGATTTCGATTGAGCAATTTCTTTCTGTTTTAGACGAAGAAGTTTCTTATAATAACTGTTAAAGCTTTTAACTCTGCACTTATATGTTGGCTGAGACATTAATTTAACTTTATCATGAAGAATTTGAATAATATTCCCCATAATCTCATTAAAATATTCTGAATAAGATTCGTATTTTTTTCTTATTTCACTTTTAGATAAAATTATTGTCTGTTCACTCATATTTAATTCCCAAAAAAAAAGCACCTTAGATCCATAGGTCTAAAGTGCTTCTCTATTAGAACTTAATCTAAATTATTTTGCATCAGCAGCCTGACCTGCATTCTTCTGAGCATTTGAATCACTGTCAGGGTTTAAGCTTGAAGTAAATTCAGTTTCAGTAGCAAGTTTAGCTTTTTCGAGATAGCGGTTAACCTGTTTGTTACCGAATTTTGCCATTTCAGCAGCCTGACGAGCTGTTTCTTTCTTTGTGATAATTCCCCAAAGATCTTCATCAGCTATGTCACGATCAGAAGTAAGAAGTGCTTTGTCGTAAATAATTTTTACGTCTTTGAAATATCCAATGAAATCTCCACCAATGTGTGATGCATCTCTAGTGATTTCAAAACCAGAGAATTTAACAAATGGTGTTCCACGTGGATAAATTGGATAAACACGGATCTCGCGGTTACGGATTTCAGCAATGTACTGTGGATTGTTCCATGTTAATGTTTTCCATCCATCAAAACCAAGGTATCCCATGAAGTAACGTCTATCAATACCATCATTATCAGTAAGGTGAACATAAAGTCCATGTGGGAAGTTCATACCCATTGTTGTTACAGAAATTGATTTAATTGTACCAACATTTTTTACAACACCAAAGCCACCTTCGAATAATGTTCCTTCATAAGATGGATTATTTGCAACGTTATAAGCAGAAGTATCTTCACCTTCAGCAAGTTTTGTACGATTACCATCAGCATCTACAGATGAAAGTGGTTCGTAAGCAGGAATATCAAATGGTGGTACGATAAGAGCGTTTGCGTTTGAATTCCATGTTGGGAATACAACACGAACACCCATTACTTCTTTACCAGCAAATGGTACATCAGCAGTTCCTTTTACAGGTGCAGCAACAACCTGTGAATCTGCCAAACTTGCAACGTTCTTTGCAGATGAGTTTAATTTTACTTCCCATTCTGTAAGAGCCAAGGAAGTCTTCATAAGAGATTTCTGCTGTGAAGTGAAAGTAGCACCTGCACTTACAGAAAAGTCAATTGTAGTACGTCCGTTCTGAGTCTGCTGACCTTCTTCATTGGCAACAGCATCCTTTTCCAACTGTGTAAAATCGATGAGCATAGCTTCTTCAGCAAAAGCAACGCCACCAACAAGCAGCATAGCAGCTGCAATCAAACTTAAAGTCTTCTTCATATTGAAGCTCCTTTATAATACTATTTCGATGTAGCCTTGTATCAAATAAATTATCCTACAACTACCCGTCTTTGTCAACGAATTACTTAAAAAAAATTATCAGTAATTTTCAAATACTCCGTTGCCATCTACATATATTTCAACAGATTTTGAAAGTCCAAAATTCTGTTTAATATTCTTTTTTAACAGATCAATTCCATCTTTAATTGGAATAACATTGTCGCCCACGTTTAATAAATCATTAGAAAGATTAACATACAAAATGCCATCTTTCTTAAAACATGAAATTACCCGTGTATTTTTAGCAAAAATCAGTTTAGTTCTTTCAGCCTGAGATCCCAATAATAATTCATCAATATAATATGTAATATCATCTTTTAATGGATTATCTGGTAAATATCTTGACTCAACTATATATTTTCCGTCATCTACAGAAGGAAAAACAAAAGTTCTTCTTGTGCCTTTTGTAAATAATGAAATAATAAAAGTTATTAAGAATACTGATAAAACAATGGAGCCTGTTATAACAATTTTTAAATTCTTTTTAATATCAAAATTAATCTTCATTTGCAACTGTAAATCCTCTTGAGCGTTCAAAATGAGTTGTAAACGCAACAATGCCATTATATATTCCTAAAGAGGCTTTTTGCAAGTATTTGTCATCATTCAAATTCAAAGCTTCCTTCTCGTTTGAAACAAATCCTAATTCTATAAGAACACTTGGCATGAGAGCATTTTTTACTACGAACCACTCTTCTGCTTTTATCCCCCTTGATGTAGACTCTTTTCCAATTTGGGTTTGAAGTCCATCCATAATAAATTTTGCAATCATAATACTTTCTGTTGTATATTCTTCTTCCATCATTGTGTTTAGAATTGAATATAAAGATTTATCATCTTGAGCAACAGATTTATCTAGAACATTTCTTCTGTAGCCTGGTGATAAATACCAGACTTCGTAACCAGAAGAAGCTTTATTCATTGACGAATTAACATGAACTGAAATAAAAAGGATTGCTTCATTTTCTCCAACTTTTACAGAATTTGCGATATCAGTTCTTTGACTTAAAGAAATAAAAACATCTGTACTACGAGTCAGGATGATTTTTTTGTCAGGATATGTTGTCTTTAATCTTTCATAGAGCATTTTTGCAACTTTAAGATTAATATCCTTTTCTTTAATTGTTACATCTTTTCCATTGATTTTATAAGTTTTTAATGCACCAGGATCTTTTCCACCATGGCCTGGATCCAAAATAATTGCACCAACCTTAAACTGAGCTTCATCTGATTGTTTTTGAAAAAAACTTTGTGCCTCAGTAATAAAACTTTTTGATACCATTATTTTAGAATCTTTTACTTGTGGTGGATCAATCATTACAATTTTCTGACTATCTAAAACCGCAATTTCCTGATCCTTTTTAAAAGAAAACTGATGTCCATTTTTTTCCAACATTCCTGCTTCTGACAATGAATCCCAATAAAAAATCATACCATTTTCTTTTGCGCTTTCCATTAAAGAAATATCATTGGCAGCAAAAGCAAATGATACATTTATGAGAATCAATCCGAATATCAGTTTAATTTTTTTTATATTTTTCATAATTATTTTACGGAATCACTAACATAAACTGCAGCTTGTATTCCTCCACGAACAACTGCACTCCAAAATTTTTTTGCATCTATTTCTGGGTGTACAGGTCTGAGAATATCAAACTTTCTTGCAGTTTCCTCTATTGTGTTAAAATTCCAATCCTCTGCATTTACATAATCGGCAGATTTTAAAATTTCAGGAATAAAATTAATAACAGATTTATTTTTTTCTATTTTTCCTGTAATTGTTTCCAGTTCTTTATCAGATAATTCTTTATATGCAGATGGAGGAAATTTTTCTTCATCAGACAGAAAAACATGATTCAAATAATTTTCTGTTTTTTGATTATTAGGTTCCAAAGTAATAAAAATATTTGATACACTTTTTTCAGCCACCTTAATTGCCATTTCCCTATCATGAGATACACAAATTACATTTCCACATTTTTCTACATTATTTCTTGGAAAATCAACTTCACTTCCTATTTCTACAGTTGCTCTTGGTAAAACATCAAAAACAGCTCTATCAGTAAATTCTGTAATGTCTTCTATATATTTTACTTTTCCAGGAATAGACATCCAGGCTCTTTCTGCACTAGTTCGTTTACATGGAACTTCATAAAGCTCATAAGGTTTTGGATTATTTTTGCAAATTTCTGATGGAGTATATGTTATAGGAACACGTTTTGAAATTAATTCCTCTGGAACATTTCCGCCAGCAATTAACAACCCTTGTTTTGTAAGATTCAAATCTGATGCATAAGGATAAGTCCAACCTGACATATATCCGCCAGAAAGTCTTCCTGCAATTTCACCAATCATTGGACCTTTTTTTGTATATTTTATATCTGCTTTTGCAGCACCACAGGAAAGTCCAAGGGCTTTTGCACCTAAAGCAAAAACTGAAATCAATTCATTTCTTTCTTTTTCACTTAAAACTGCAGGCATAGTATGACCAATTTCAATAAAATAGGGTTCATATTTAATGTGTCTGATGGCAAAGCCTGTTATTGTCATTGTACCATTATAAATAAGAGCATCTATGGAGTATTCTGGGCCTTCCATGTATTCTTCTACAATTGCTGTGCCAGTTTTTGATGAAGCGATGGCAGTTTCTATGGCAGAATTAAATTCATCACTGGAACGTACCATACGACATCCTCTTGCACCCATATTATCAACAGGTTTCACAACAAAAGGATAATCCATAATTCCATTAATTTTAGATAAAAGTTCATTAGACAAATCATCTTTTGTAACTTTAATAAATTCTGGAGACGGAACATTATTGTCCTTAAAACACTGGCGCATTGTTGTTTTTACACTTGCATTTACAGCCGCTTTGTAGGAGTGAGATGGTAATTTTAAAGCTTCACAAACATAGGAAACAGAAGTAGAAAAATCCGTACCTGCGGTAAAAATACAGGAAAGATTCTCTTTTGCTTTTAATTCTTTTGCATAAGAAAGAATTTCTTCTTTTGCCTTTAAATCAATTACTGTAAATACATCTGCAACAGAATTACAAATTGCATTAGGATTGCCATCTATTACGAAGGTTTTATAGCCTAACTGTTTTGCACTTAAAATTGCAGGTTTCTGCATTAATCCAGCACCTAAAATCAAACAACTTTTATTTTTCATAATCATTAATCTTCCTACAATAAATTTCCACAGTATCACCTAATTTTTTTATTCGACTTTTCTTTTCCACAAACTTCCACTGAAAACTGTCTTTTTTTGCCCCAGATTTTTTTATTTCTGGAAAACGTTCTGGATGATGTCCTGTAGATACTATCTTTACTACTTTAAAACCATATTTATATAGAATTTTATTTGCTTTTGAAGGTTCCCAAACAGAATAATGATCAGTTGGACTAATTTTATAAAAATGCTCTTTATTAGAAAGGGCAGAAATACCTTCACCAGAAGGAGTAGAAAATGCAAAAATTCCACCAGTTTTTAAAATTGAATTTATTTTTGATAAAACTGTGTCAAGATTTTTAAAATGTTCTATAACATACCACATAGTTACAACATCGAATTCTCCATGACCAAATTCATCTGTAGTATTTATATTTGGAAAACCAGCTACAGTTGCAGGAAAATTCAATTCTTTCTTTACATAATCAATTGCATCTTCTGAAATATCTGTGCCAAAAGGATTATAGCCTTTTTCACAAGCTGCTTTTAGAAATGGACCATATGCACAGCCAATATCCAAAACATTTTTTGATGATTTTTTATTTATAATGGAATCAATAACATTTACCCGTTTTGTACACTGCTGCTTTATTGAATCAAAATCTTCTTTGTATGTTTTTCCATATTGTTTTTTATAATCTTCAAAAAAATATGCCTTTTCATAAGATTTGTCTTTTTCGCAACTCCATGCCATATATACCAAAGAACATGAACCACATCTTCGATAAGTTCTAGTTGAATTACGTGATATACATTTATTTATTGCATTTGCATCCTGACATACTGGACACAACATTCTTTTTCCTTTTGATAATTCTGTTATTAATGCTGATAACTCTTTTTCTTCCTCTGATTTATTTGGCAATAGATTTTCCGATAACAGAGCTTTTTTCATATTTTCTATGTCTAATGAATTATATGGTACATAGGCATAATTATTTTTTTGAGCTAAAAGTTCATGTAATTTTGTTGTAGCAAGCATAATAACTTTACACCCTGCACTAGCAGCTTCGAAAGCTGTTAATCCGTAATGTGTAACAACAAGATCATATTCATATAATTTTTCTTTTAAATTTTCCACTGGAGAATCAAAATCTTTACCAATTGCTTTTACCTTTGCAGCTGGAAATAAGATTTTTACAATATCCACAGCAGGTTTTGTGAGATTTGCAGGGTCTTCACCACCAATACATACTAAAATATTTTCAATTGATGATTTTATTTCTGATTTTTTGTTTTTTGGTTTTGAAATATAGGATGAATCAATTAAATTGCAATTTTTCTTTTCATTATAAGAAGGAATAATATCCAAAACGTAATCCAATTCATCTATGTAATCAGAGCCTTCATCTATTGCAATTACAGAATTAAAGTGATTAATAATGGAATACTCTTTTTCTGTGATTTTAAACAAATCTGTGACTAATATTTTTGGATAACAATCATCTGTTATAGATTTTATAATCTGATAATTCTGCAAACCTTTTGCTTTATATTCTTCTACAAGGGATGGAACTTCATCTAAACTGGCAGTTTCTGGAATATAAATAAAACTGTGAGTTTTTAAAGCAGTTTCCAGGCAACGGTGTAAATGTCCTGTGCCATGGCCTTTTTGTACCGATGGCATAAAAAGAATTGGATTTTGAACATAATCGCTTGTACATGCACTAACAATTTGTTCTGTAGTATAAGGTTCTTCATTCATCACAGAAAAATCAAAATTATTTAAATAATTAACAATTGAAATTGCTCTTAAATAATCAGCGGGAGTATCAATTGTTGTTCTTAATTCTGGGAAATAAAATCTTGAAGGAGCTCTTACAAACTCACAATTAAATCTGTCTTTATGATTATATAAAGCTGGGCCTACATGTTCTTTATCATAAGGAGAATCTGTTTGTTCAGCCGCTTTTAACAGTGATTTTGCACTGAATATTTCTACACCAGAACCATGGGGTAATCCAGAAAATGTTAAATAATCACAAGTTATGGAATTTTTATTTTTCTTTTCAAATTCTTCCACAGAAGCAATTGCGGCTTCATAAAATAAAAAAGGGTTATCTGCTGTTCCACGAATTACTGTTTCCACATCAATTTTTTTTAGTAAATCGCAAAAACGTTTTAAAACATTATTCAAATCTCCTGCAAAACATTTAAAGCCATTTCTTTTACATATTGGTTCCAGAAATTTGAAAGAGGCTTCATCAGTAGCAACATAATATTCTGCGGCAGGAACTTTTTTCATGGATAATAAACACCAGTCTAAAACTGTTTTTCCACCTAAATCTTTTAATGCTTTTTGAGGAAGTCTTGTTGAAGATAATCTACACTGAATAATTACTGCTCTTTTATTCTTCATCTTTCTTTTTCCAGTTTTGAATAAAATTTGGTAAATCTTTTTTGAAATAATATTGATTTTTTTCTACCCATTTCTTTGCAGCCTTAAAT
The DNA here is from genome assembly GCA_018385315.1 of Treponema sp. Classification (GTDB taxonomy): domain Bacteria; phylum Spirochaetota; class Spirochaetia; order Treponematales; family Treponemataceae; genus Treponema_D. Next base: position 8,475 of record JAHAZJ010000169.1, read on the forward strand.
AATCGTCTGGCTTCTAAATAACCGCAGGATGAGTGAAAGAAAAACTTTATAAAATTTCTACGACTAATATATGCTTTATTATTCTTTATTCTAGGAAGCTCATTTTTCAAATAATATCGTAAATAATCCATATTCACAGTTCTATCTTCCAAAGGACTATCTTCTATATATGAAAAACTTAACATTGTTGTTATTTTTGTTTCTTCACCCCATAACCAGGATCTTAAAGCTAAATCAAGACTCTGCCAGTATGGATTTTGAATGGTATAATCAAAACCGCCAAGATTAATAAATTTTTTTCGATTATAAATTCCAATATTATCAAAAGGAAGCAAAGTTCTTATTCCATCTGTTACAACAGAAGAGCTGTCTATTACAAAATGAGTTTTTTCTGCACTTGGAGCAAAATAAGTATGTATACTTTCCTGATTTTTATCTTTTAACCAAGGTACAACACAATAAATTCCTTCGCTTGTAATTCTTTTTGCAAGATTCTGTAAAATTATTCCAGAAGGAATGTATAAACTGTCTCTAATTACAAGAACATAATCAGCAGTAAGTTCACTCATAGCAAGATTAATCATATCTCCATCACTTGCTTTTTCTTGAGGAATAATAAATTTGATTGAAGGAAATTTTTTTGCAACATTTTCAATTGAAAAATTTTTTGAATCATTTTCAACAGAAACAATTTCCAAAAAATTGCAATTTATGAGATTTTCAAATACATGTAATTTAAAGTGACTTCCACTGCTATTTAACAAAATAACAGACAAATTCATAACGTTAACAGAATTATTTTTCCTTCCACCAATTACAATTCTTTTAATCTGGTGTTCATCAAAAGTTGTAGGTATATGATTCATCGCACTTCTCACATTTATTTGTATATTTACAATTAATGTGTTCTTCTAAAACACAATCCATTTTTTGCCATATTTTAACCAAATCTTCCTTAAATACATTTCCAATAATATTATCTAAAACATATTCTTTACAAAGAAGAACATCACCATTAGTTAAAATACTCATATCTCTGCGCAAATGCCAACAAACATTTCTGTCTATTGGTGATAAATCAGCACTTTTTTCATCTGGTAAAAGTCCTGCAAAATCATCATATTTTTGAATAATAAATTGTCCTGCTGATGGATTTTCTTTTTCTTTCCAATATCTAAAAAAGTTTTCTAATTCAGGTTCATTTATATTCATTCTTACAAACTGAGGATATACGTTACCAGGAATTGCCAGTTCAAGCTTTTTTACTAATTCAATAACATCTTCAAGTTTTTTTTCACTTCCATGAATTTTAGAATAGGTTTCCTGTGTTACACTATCTATTTGCACTGCAATCATTACTGGTGGCCATCCATTTATACGTTCTTCACAGGAATCTACAATATTTTTTAAATTCAAACAAAATTCTTCGGAAATATTCCAACCTTCTGTTTCAATAAAAACAGATAAACCTTTATAACTTAAAATTATTTTTATAAATTCAAGCAAATCAGGATGGGAAAAGGCTTCTCCCCATAATGAAAGACCAATAACCCCATTTTCTGAAAAATCTGAAATTTTTTTAATAAGATTAGAAAAATCATTTTTATTCATGGATTTTTTTGCATTTTTACAAGATTCTCCAGTTTTCTTTTTATATTCATTAGAATATGGACAATAAATACATTTATCATTTCCAAAATCAGTAATCTGAATATTGTAAAAACCTGGAACAGTTTTTAAAACTTCAGGAGATTTTTCTGCAATTTCATTAATTTCATTTATACTTCCATTGCAACAAGAAATATTTTTTTCCTGCAATTTCATAAATAAATTTTTACAAGAAACAAAACAATCTTTATTTCTACAGTCAAAATTTAATCTTAATAAACGCCAGTCTTTATCTGCAATTACAGTTTCAATTTCAAAGGAATTAATGTCTGTTTTAATCAAATTAAAAATGGATTGACGACAAACCTTTTTTTGCCCTTCTTCAATTTGAATTGTTTCTGCTAATTTCAATAAAATTTTAGCAGTTCCAATATTAATTATTTCAGGACATAAACCCAAAGAATAACCATCTGCAAAAGTATATTCTGAATTATATTCAATATGAGAATCTAAAAGCTTTTTTGTTATTTCCGTATTTAAAAAAGGACAATCATTATAAGTAAAAATAATATTATCTGCACCTGCACTTTCACTTTCTGCAATAATATTTTGTAAAAGGTCAAGAACATTTGTCCTGGAAGAAATAGTAACAATTTTGTCACAAGGAACAGTTTTTGCCCATTCTGCACTTAATTCTACTGCACTTTTTCCATTAAATGCAGCTTCATTTCGATATTTTGAGTTATCATCATCATAAAAAATTACAATACTTTTCATCACTTATTTTATCGGAAATTAATTGAACAAGTTTATTTATTTGAATACAATATTTTTATGTTTTCTAATGATCAGATTTTTTCAGTAACCCAAATTACAGAATTAATTAGCCAGGTTCTCCAACAAACATTCAGTTCAATCACTATAGAAGGTGAAATTTCTAACTGGAGACCTAGTAGTGCTGGTCATATTTATTTCACCTTAAAAGACAATTCTTCTCAAATAAGCGCAGTAATGTTTAAGGGCAGTACATATCATTTGACTTTTAAACCAAAAGATGGTGACAAAGTGCGATGTACAGGAAGCCTTAGTGTGTACGGTCCACGAGGAAGTTACCAGATAATAGTTACAAAAATGGAACAAGCAGGAGAAGGAAATATTCTTCAAATGCTAGAAGACCGAAAAAAGAAAATGGCATCAGAAGGTTATTTTGATGAAAACCATAAAAAACCACTTCCAAAATACCCAGAAACAATTGGTGTAGTAACAAGTCCTACTGGTGCTGCAATCAGAGATATTCTTAATGTTCGTAACGAAAGAAATAGAAATGTAAATATCATTGTTCTTCCTGCAATTGTTCAAGGTGATGGTGCTGATAAAACAATTGTCAAAATGATTGAAATAGCAAATTTCTATAAATTATGCGATGTTTTAATTGTTGGACGTGGTGGTGGCTCTTTAGAAGATTTACTACCATTCAGCGAAGAATCTGTTATAAAAGCAGTTTATAATTCTGAAATTCCTGTAATCTCTGCCGTAGGACATGAAATTGACTGGGCTTTATGTGATTATTCTGCTGATAAACGTGCCGCTACACCAACTCAGGCAGCACAATTTGCTATACCCGAATTAAGAGAGATTAAAAAACAAATTGAATCATTTAAAGAAGATTCTTATATTTCAATTAAGCAAAAAGTTGATAACACACGGTTAATGATTAAAGCTTTTAATCCACAATCAATGGAAATACGGTTTAGAAACATTCAACAACCTTTATTAAACAGATTTTCAAATGCAAAGGAAGCACTACATGAAAATCTAATAAAAAAGATAAATGATTTTAGACAGCAAATTAAAAACAATGTTACAATTTTAGAAAATGCCAGCCCTCAAACAATTCTTAATCGAGGATATTCAATGGTTACAGATACGAATGGTAAAATAATAACAGATTCCGCATCAGTTACTGCTGGTCAGGATTTAATTATTTCACCTGCTAAAGGAAAAATCACAGCTACAGTAAAATAAAGAGGTTATATATGAGTACATTTGAAGAAGATTTATCAAAATTAGAAAAATTAACAGCAGATATTAAACGTTCAGATATTTCATTAGAAGATGCATTAAAAGATTTTGAAGAAGGAATGAAACTTGCTAGTGGAATGGAAGCACAACTAGATAAAATTGAAGGAAAAATTCAGATTTTAATGAACGAACCTAATCCTATGGTTAAAGATAATCCTCCACAAATGGATCTTTTTTCTGATGATTCAACAGTAAGTGGAACAAGAAGATGAGTATAGATAATCCTATTCGTACTTTAAATGCTGAAGTTGCAAGAAAAATTGCCGCTGGTGAAGTAATTGACCGTCCAAATGCAATTGTTCGAGAATTAATTGATAATGCCATAGACTCCGGCGCAAAAAACATTACAGTAGAGATTGCAGGTGGTGGAATAGATAAAATCAGAGTTGTTGATGACGGTTGTGGCATGACAAAAGAAGATCTTGCAACTTGTGCTCATCCCCATGCCACTAGTAAAATTTCAACTGAAACTGATTTATTAAATTTAAGTACCTTAGGATTTCGAGGAGAAGCTCTTTCAAGTATTGCTGCAGTTTCCCGTCTTTCAATAATTAGTGGTGGCTATAAAATGCGTGCAAGCATTACAGAAGACCACATAATTGAAGAAACAGCACAAACTAAAGGAACTATAGTTCAATCGGAAGGTCTATTCGAAAATTTTCCTGCACGACGTCAATTTTTAAAAAGAGCTGGTACAGAAGCTTTAATGTGCAAAAACACTTTCATTGAAAAAGCCATGGCTCGTCCTGACATTTCTTTTAGATTTATTAATGATGGTGAAGTAAAACTAAATCTTCCTGCCTGTGAAAGCTTCAAAGAACGTTTTATTAATGCTAACAACTATCCGGAAGATAAGGCGCTTTTCTTTGAACTCTCAGGAAAATCATCTCGAACAGATAATGAATGGTCTTTTACAGCAATAATTGGAGAACCGGCAGTTAGTCGTTCTAATAAAAAAGATATTAATATTTACACTAATGGTAGAAAAATCCAGGAATATTCTCTTGTTCAGGCTGTAGAATATGGTGGTATGGGATTCTTTCCCAATGGAACCTACCCTGTTGCCTGCGTTTTTGTAGAAATTAATCCTAAACTTGTAGATTTTAATATTCATCCTGCAAAAAGAGAAGCTCGTTTTTATGATATTTCAGATTTGCATCACGGTGTAAGCTCTACAATAAAAAGCTTTTTTCAGCAATATACTCGAAAAAATTTTGATGAAAACAAGCCTGCTGATGAAATACGCAGTGAAAACACTTTTGATTTTGAATCTCTTCAAACTATTTCTCCCTTGCCCTATCAAAAGCACATTTCTTACTCAAATTCAATTCATTCTGAAAAAGCATTTACTGATTACAGATCCCGTTACTTTTCAGCTGGCTCTTCTGCAACCAGCAGCACAAACAGTACTAAAGCTTTAGATAATTCAATTTCTTCTCTGGCGGCACAAGCACTATCAGAAAACAGTAATAGTTATGCTGATGAAACTTTTACTAATCTGGAAAGTGTTCCAAAAAAATCAGAAGTTCGTTTTATTGGCAGATGCCTTGGTACATTTCTTTTAGCCGAAAAAGACAATAACCTGTTTATATTAGATCAACATGCAGCCCACGAAAGATTGTTATTTGATAAAATCATGAATTCTCAGGGAGCAAGCCAGCCCTTACTAATTCCTTATAAAATTCATACCGAATCAAAATCTCAGGATAATCAGCTTGAAAAATTAAAAACCAAACTTACACAAATAGGTTTTGAAACAATAAAAAAAGAAGATGGATATTGGGAAATTACTTCTATTCCAGAACGTTGGACAGGAACCGAATATGATTTAAGAACTCTGATTTTTGTAAAGCAAGTAGAACCAGAGCAGATTATTCGTTCCATTGCAGCAATGACAGCTTGTAAAGCAGCAGTAAAAGACGGATATTATCTTGATGATGAAACATCTGCAAAACTTGTAGAGCAAGCATTTACACTGGAAGATCCCCATTGTCCTCATGGAAGACCTATTTATACTGTCTTCTCACGAGAACAATTATTTGAATTGGTAAAAAGAACTTAGTTAGAGATTGCAGCTTTTAAATTATTAATTTCAGATTTTCTGTAAGATGGATTATTTTCCTGAACATAAGATAAATATTCATCTGCAAGAGAATTCTCATTTAGCTGCATACAAACTTTGGCAAGTTCGATATAAGAATCCCAATTGTTTGCATCAAGCTTAATCAAATCCTGATAAGTAACTTTAGCACTTTCATATTCACCATTTTTTGCATAAGCCTTTGCAAGGTTAGCACGTACTTCAATATTTTTTGGCTGAATTTTCATTGCATTTTGATAATACTTGATTGAATTCAAATAATCAGATTTTTCAAGATAAACTGTTCCAAGATTGTTATTTGCTTCAAAGTTTGTTGGTTCTGTGTTGTACACTTCTTTAAATAACTGTAAAGCCTGATCCAACTGAGGAGTACTTGAAGCCATATACATATTACCAAGATTAATCTTAGTTTTTATATGATTTGGATTCAATTTTAAAACTTCTGCATAAACAGAAATTGCAGCAGAAACCTTATCAGTTTTATCAAGCATAAGACCATAGTTATATACTATATTTGCTTTTGAATCCTTATTTTTTACACTTTCCTTAGAATCATAAGCTTCTTTTGCATATTTAACTGCTTCATCAACACGACCTGCATCATATAAAACTGTAGACAGATTATATTTTGTAAGGGTCATTTCTTCCCCAGGACTAAGCATTGTAAGGGCACGCTGGTAACTGTCAATTGCATCATTGTAATTCTTACGCTTATAGTATGCATCACCTAATTCCCTTGCCGCAGCGGAGTTTACTGTATTTACTCGCAAAACTGCTTTATAAGCATCAATAGCACCAAGATAGTCCCCTCGACTTGCAAGAATTCGAGCCTGTTCCAAATATGCCTTATCGTGATTTGGATCGATTTGTACTGTTTTTCTAAACGCATCCAAAGCTGCTGTTTCATTTTTCAACTGTTTCTGAGTTATTCCAAGATTATATCTACTAGGTGCAAAATCAGATTTTAAATCACAAGAAGTTTTAAATGAGGTAGCGGCATCACTATATTTTTTTAATATATATTGAACTTTTCCTAAATTATAATAATAAAGATATCTATTAACATCTTCTTTTACACTTGCAGCTTCCTGAAGTTCTTTTAATGCAGTATTGTAATCTTTTTTATCCAAAGCATTCTGTGCCAGAATATTATGAGCAGCAGCATCATTTGGATTCTGATTAATAACACTATTTGCATAATTAACAGCCTGGTTCATTAACCTTTCTTTTTCAGCAGGATTTGTTGCAGTCTGTGCCGCATCATATAAAGCCTGTGCAATTTCACTTTCCTTACCTGCACCAAAATTTGGATTTCCAGGTACATCTGGCATTATAGCCAGGGCATTATTAAAAAATTTGATTGCTTCATCAGTTTTGCCTTTTGCAAGAGCATCCTTTCCTTTTTGAATTTCAGCATTTACAGCATCAATTTTATTTTTTAACTCAGCATTTTGTTTGGCAATAGCTTCTTCTTCCGCCTTCTTCTTTTCTTCCTGCAATCGTTTCTGCTCAGCAGCGGCTTGTTCCATTGCTTTTCTTTCAGCTTCTTCAGGACTTAAAGAACCATTACCATTTAAGTTTGCATTTTGCTGATTCTGAAGTTTAAGCAATTCTTCCATTGCTTTTCTACTCTCTTCAGCCTGTTTTCTAGATTCTTCTAAAGCGTCTTTCATAGCAGAAGACAAATCTGATGTATCAAGATCAAAGGTAAAATTATCAGGATATGTTACATCTCCAACAGAATCTTTTCCACCATTTGCATTTTTAAGATCAATAATTTTATTTAATAATTCCCAAACATCATCATCGTCGCCATATTTTTCAAGATAACTATCCAGTTTATCTAATGCCCGATCAAATTCACCTCTTCCGGCATATTTTGTAGCCATATTACAAACATTTTCTTTAGTTCTAGATTTAGATGAATTTGTACAGGAGCGAATACCACCAAATAACAAGAAAAGTAAAATTAAAATTATAATAATTCCAATAATTGTTAAAACCCTTCTCTTCTTTTTTTCTTCATCTTTTACAGGAGTTCCATTTTTTTTCGCAATACTAACTTCTTTAACTTCTATGAAAAAATCTTTAATTATCGTAAAAACTAAAATTGAAATTTCTTTGATTTTATTCCAGCAAAGAACAGAAGTTTTTTTAATCCATTTTCCTGCAATAATGAGTTTTTCTTTTATAACTAATAATACTTCTTTTGATTTACTTTTAAAATCCATAACTTCCTCTCAATATTAAAATACTATTTTTTATGAAAAATTAAAAGTCTTTAAAAACAAGTGTGTGATTCTGAAAATTAATCTAATTCAGGTTCGGCTTCAAAAGAAATAATATCTTCTGCACCTGCTGTCATATTTGTTGAATCTGTATTTTGCAAACTATTTGCAACATCTTCCAAAAGCTTTCTTCGTTTTTCTTCTTCTGCAAGACGCAATTCTTCTTCAAAACGTTCTTGTTCAGCTCTCTGGCGTTCAAGCTCCTGCTGTAACAGCTCTTCTTCTTTAGCACGTCGTTCAGCTTCTTCTTTGGCCCGCTGTTCTGCTTCTGCCATTTCCTGTTTATGTTTTCTTAAAAGTGAAAGAATTTCTTCAATTTGTGGACGCTGAATATCTTCTGGTTCTTTTACAAGGAAAAGTTCATAATCTTCAATACATTTATCATATTCCTTAGACATTAAATATGAATTAGCTCTATTTAATAATGCTTTTGTAAAATCCCCATCAACGGCTAAAGACAAGGAATAACATCTTGCTGCATTAGCGTAATCACCTTTTGAATAATATGCATTTCCTTCATTAAATGAAAGAATTTTTTTATCAGAACCAACAGCCTTTAACCCTCTTTCAAAAGCAGAAATTGCTCTTTCATAATCAGAAAGCTGAAGATATGATAACCCCAGATAGTTATAAGCATCTGATGAAGCAGAACCTTCTAAAATTTCTTTTTCCAGCTGAACTGATGCTTCATTTGGTTTATTTGTCCTGAATAATTTTTCACCTTCAGTTTCAGCAAAACAAAAGCCATATGAAAATAACTGTAATAATAGAAGAAAACTCACCTTTTTTTTCATACTTAAAACTCCTTCATATTACAAATCTCTGATAACATTTGACATAGTGTGTTTTATCTAATATTCTAAAATAATACTTATATATCGGTATTTAAATAATACTTTAGAGAGAAAATAGTTACTTTTTTGTAAATATTAGATGGGGAAATATGAGTCCGGCATTTGTAATTATCGTAACTGTATTAGGCGTTATCATAACCTTTTTAATTTTATTCCTTGTTAAGAATATGCTGCTTCCAAAAAGAGTTGAATCAGTTCCAAAACTCATAAAACAAGGAAAAACTCAGAATGCCATAAAAATGGCGAAACAAATTATTGCAAAAGATCCAAAAAACTATAAAGCTCACTATTATCTTGGTAAAGCTTATCAGAAAGAAAATAGAACAGAATTGGCACTTATTGAATATAAATACGTAAATGAAAATGCATTATTTGGTCCTGAACTAGATGAGCTTTCATTTAGAAATGAATATTCAAAATTATTGCTTAAACATAACCAGCAAAATGAAGCATTAAAAAACTTCCTTTTACTTACAAAACTAGATCCTAAAAATGCAGAAAACTATTATTGGGCTGGTCATATTTATGAAGAAAACAATCGTTTTGATGTTGCCCTTGGTTTTATGCAAAAGGCCGTTTTTTATGATAAGAATAATTCTAAAGCCCATGCAGAAATTGGGTTAATGCAGTACAGAACAAAGAATTTTGCAGAAGCTAAAAAAGAAATAGATTTAGCCCTAAAATTAAATCCTGAAAACTATTCATCATATTATTATCTTGGAAAAATCCAGAAAGATGAAAAGGCCATTCCTGCAGCATTAAAATCTTTTGAAAAAGCACAGCGTGATCCAGATATTAAACAAAAAGCAATTATTGAACATGGTGCTTGTTATATGGTTGTAAATCGATACGATAATGCTTCAGTAGATTTCCAGCGTGCTATAGAATTAGACAAAGATAACATTAATAATGAAACACTTTATGCCCGCTATTTTCTTGCAACATGTTATGAAAAAAATCGTAAAATTGATAAAGCAATTGAACAGTGGACTGCTATTTACAAAAGAAATAAGACATTCCGTGATGTTAGTGCAAAGCTTTCAGAATATAAAGATTTACAGGCAAATGATTATTTAAAAGATTATCTTACTTGCAGCAATGAAGAATTTACTCTTATCTGTAAAAATGCTGTAGAAAAAGGCTTGAAATTTCAAGTTCTTTCTGCTGAAACTAAAAAATGGGGATGTTTTATTTCTGCTGTAAATAAAAGTGATGATGCATGGATGTCTGTAAGAAAGCAGGTATTATATCTTCGCTTCTATAGAGAACCAGACCCTGTTGAAGATTCTGTAGTACGAGAATCCTTAGATGAAATGAAATCAATGAGCAGCAGCAAAGGATTTGTATTCTCAAGCTCAGGCTACACAAATTCCGCAAAAAGACTTGCAGAAAACAGACCAATTGAACTTATTGAAAAAGAAAAGCTTGAAGCAATTCTTTCTGCAGCTGGTGCAAAATGAAAATTCTCTGTGTTTCAGACTACGTAGATCCATTAATTTACAATCAAAATGTAAAAGAAATTTTCCCAGATATAGATGCAATCATCTGTGCCGGCGATTTACCAATGGATTACATAGATTTTATTGTTTCAGTTTTTAATAAACCAACATATTTCATATTTGGGAATCACAATCTAAAAGATTTTGGCTTTTATCATAAAATTGATTCTCCCCAGGGAGAGCAACAATACATGGAAAGAAAGCATCACGGGTCGGGTGCAAAATATATGGGCTTTAAAACATCCGTAGAAAATATTTTTACTATAAAAGATTCTGTAACTGGTAAAGAAAGACCTTTATTAATGGCAGGGGTTTCAGGTTCCTTAAAATATAATAATGGTCTTTGCCAGTATTCAGATTTTGAAATGAAGCTTAAACTTATTAAGATGATTCCAAAGCTTTTAAAAAATAAAAAAAAATATGGAACATATCTTGATATATTTTTGACCCATGCAACACCAAGACACATTCATGATCACGAAGATCCTTGTCACAAAGGTTTTGAATGTTTTAACTGGTTCATAGAAAAATTCAAACCAACTTATTTGATTCATGGGCATATTCATTTATATGATATGCGGGAAGAAAGAATTGGTGTTTATAACAATACAACTGTTATAAATGCATACGCCCATCACATTCTGGAAATTCCAGAAGCCTTTTCAAACTTATAATTAATACTAGAGGATTATATGGATTATCGATTAGCACAATCAGAAGAAGATTTTCACAAAGCACGAAATAAAGCCTTATTCAATGAAATACAACATTTACTTAATCCAGAAGAAGTAAACCTTCTTTCTTTTAATGATATTAAGCAAATGATTAAACCAATTAACGAAACTTATGTTGGTATGTGTACAATTCCAATTGAAAAAATTGTGGGAAGCGAAGGACGCTATAATGATTTTGATAATCATTTTTTTCCTAAAAGTTCATTTTTAAAAAACCGATGGGAACATGTTGATGAAGCTGCCATTCAAGACATTATACTGCCAGCCATTAAAGTTTATGAAATTGCAGGATTATATTTTGTCCGAGATGGAAATCACAGAGTTTCTGTTGCTAAATCTCGTGGAATAGAATTTATTGATGCAGAAGTTGTATCTCTTCAAAGTGAGATTAAATTAAAACAGACAAGCAGCATTTCTGAAATCACAAAACAAATAATTAATTATGAGAAACGTGTTTTTTATGCTGAAACAAGTTTTGGGGATATTACAGATTATTGGTGCCTGGATTTTTCAACTCAGGGACGTTATGATGTTATATTAAATCATATTCTTACCCACAAATATTATATGAACCAGGGAAAAGCCGAAGAAGTTTCCATGGAAGACGCAATTATATCATGGTATAACAATGTTTACCTGCCTATTGCTAGTTCAATCAATAAAAAACGCATTTTAAAACATTTTCCAAAGCGTACAATTGCAGATCTTTATGTTTGGATTGTTCGTTATTGGGATCAGCTTAAGCAAAAATTTGGCGATGAAGTACAAATTGATGAAGCTGTAGAAACTTTTTCTAAAAAATATAAAATTCCAGTTTTAAAACGAATAAAAAATCAGTTTAAACGTATCATTTTAAGAAAAGCCATTGATAACACAATCAACGATAACGATGTAAATGTATAATCAAAAAACTTGACGATGAAAAATATCAATGTTAATATAATTTATAGTATTAATTATGTTAAAATAACATAAAAATGCAGGAGTCAATTTTGATTACTATTGATAACTTTATCAATCCACCATTATTAGTAAGTGCTATTATTGCTCTTTTAATAGTAGTTTTCTGTATAATAATAAAACTTAGAAACACAGCAAATATAAGTTTCATATACTTTATTTCGCCTTTAGTTCTTATTGCAGGTTCTATAATTTCAATGATTAAAGGACCTAATTTTTATTTCGTAGCTTCTTTAATCATTAGTGAATTGCTGTTAATTCCTTTATTAGTTGTAAAAGCTTTTGATAATCCAAAAAAACGAGAAGCTAAAAAAGCAGCAAAATTACTTGCGGATAGAGAAAATTCTATTGCTACAAATGAACTTGCTCAGGCTGCCATTGCTGAAATAAAAGCAAAAAGTGAAAAAACACTGGAAGTAAACAAAGATCTTATTTCAAAAGTATCAAATTATTTTAATAACGAAAACAGTATTGAAAGCTTCCTTGAATATTGTAATAAGATGATTACAGAAAAAACTTCAGCAGATGGATGTGTAATTCTTCTTGCTGATGGTGATGATAATTCTCTGGCTGTAAAATCCTTAATGGGTTCATTCCCTCCTCCATATAAATTACCAGAAGATTTGCCTCATAAACCAATTCGAGTTGAAACAAACTTAAGATTTGCTTCCTTCCCATTTAGTGGCAATATTTTTGGTGATATTTTTACAGAAGGTGAACCAACTTTAATTACAGATTCAGTAAAAGATCCACGTGTATATCAGAACGGACCTGAAGAATTCCTTTCTTGTGGTTCTTATATATTTGTACCTATCAAACAGCAGGAAAGATCAATTGGTCTTATAGGTCTTTCTATTTTACCAGGAAAAACACCATTTTCAAAAGAAGACTTTGAAAATGCAATAATTATGACAGATGCAATTGCATCTGCTATTAAACCACTTTACAGTTTCCTCGCATATGCAGAAAAATCAGAATTAAGTAAAGATGGTATTATTGCAACTAAATATCAGAAAGATATGCTTCCTGCAAAACTTCCTGTTATTGATAAGTTACAGATTGGCTGTTTCTCTAATCCTGTAGAAAATGTTTGTGGTGACTATTATGATGTTTTAGTTTCACGAAAAGACAGAGTTTCTTTTGTAATGGCAGATGTAGCTGGAAAAGGAATGAACAGCTTAGTTGTAATGATTATGATTAGAGCTATTCTTCGTCTTTCAGTTAACACAGCACAATCAGCTTCCACAATTCTTTCCTGGGCAAACAGAGGTATTTGTCTTGAAAGTTCAAAAATTGACCATTTTGCCAGTGTTGCTTTAATTAATTACAACAGTACAACAAAAGAAGCTCAAATCTCTACATGTGGTAATAATCCTGTTTTCCTTTACAGTGTTTCAAATAAACAACTTTCTCAGATTTCAACTCCATCAGAACCAATGGGTGTTGATAAAGAAGCTGTTTATTCAGATATTAATATTACTCTTAATTCAGGTGATATTCTAGTTACTTGTACCGACGGGTTACTTGAATCTCTTAATGAAAATGGAGTACAATATTCTACTGAAAGCTTAAAAAAAGTTTTATTACAAAATAGTAATGCAAGTGCAAAAGACATTTCAAATCGTGTAAAAGATGATTTGAGACGTTATTCAGAAAATATTCAGCAGTATGATGACCAGAGTTTATTGGTTATCAAAATTCAATAAGGTAAGGAGCTTCCTATGGAACTAAAAATAAGAAAAAACGGAGATGTCTATATTATTGATGTAACAGGAGAAATGGATCTTTATAATTCTTACAAATTGAAAGAGCTTGTAATGAAGATGCTTGAAAAAGGCGTTAAAGATTTTGTCATCAATCTTGAACAGGTTGATTATATTGACTCGTCTGGAATTGGTGCACTTATTTATATTTGTTCAACTATTAAGAAAATGAATCTTAAACTTGCAATTTCAAATATTCATGGTTCTGTAAAAAAGGTAATTGAACTTACAAAGCTTATGGGTTATTTCCCAATTGCCAATAGTGTTGAAGAAGCTCTTCTCATGGTAAAAGAGTAATTTAGGAGGAAAGAATTGGTTCAGGAATTTAAAGAATTACGCTCAGATGAAAATGACCCATTATTCGATAAAACAAATATGTTGAAAAAGGAATTTCCTTCTGACTTTAGACAAATTAGATATTTTACTTTACTTATTGTTCAATCAGCACCTACTGAAATCAAAGAATTAAATCTTCTTGAACAGCAAATTAGTGAAGTTATTAAAAATGCAGTAAAACATGGTAACCACTGTGATGTAAATAAAAAGGTTACTGTTTGGTATTCATTCAGTCCAACACATTCACACATTATTGTACAGGATGAAGGTGAAGGCTTCCAGGATTTGGAAAAATGGAATGAATTCAATAGAAAACGTCTAGAATGTCTTCATAATAATGATTTTATGGAACTTTCAAATTACGTTTCTTTCCGTACAAAAGAATCTGACAGCCAGGATGGTGGAAATGCTTTATTTGCTGCCCTTGAATACTGGAATGGTGGTTTTGTTTATAACGGAAAACGAAATGCTGTTGCCATGCTAAAGAAATATCAGCATAAATTCCAGAACGTAAATCGTGATGGTGAATAATAAAAACTTTTTATAGTGTATAAAGGGGCTGTCCCATATTTTTGGGGCAGCCCTTTCTTTAAAAAAAAAAAGGAACTCTAACTTAAAACAGTTAGAGCCCTTTATTGGAGGTGGGGAGAATTGAACTCCCGTCCGAAAAAGTAAACCAGGTACATCTACAGGTTTAGTTATGCGAGGTAATTGTCGGGGACCGGTAGCAGCATAACAAGCGTCGTTCCCGTATTCTAATAAAAAGTCCCATTTATATTATAGAAACTATAAACAGCAAGTCCCGATAGGTCAAAGAACATCATCCAACGCGGAACAGGGCCAGATGAGTTCCTGCACGGCTGACTAAGCAGCGAGTGCTTCTGCGAAAGAAGCTTCTTCAGCTTCTTCTTCTTTTCTTGCGAAAATTGCAGTTATTTTTTTGTCAGTTTAAGGAACCTTCACTCCTACTTGCAGTACAAGATTTCGCGATTCCGTCGAAACCGGTACACCCCCAAGTCTTATATATATTAATATACTAAGCTAAATTATAATCGTCAAGTAAAGTAATGATTTAAAGTTTACTTGTAGGAATTCTGTATATACTTCCACAATTACGACATTGAATTTCTAATGGATCTGGTCCATTTTTCTTAAAATCTTCAATTTGCTCTTTAGGAAGATTTTTTAAATAATTTATGTAGAAGCTTTCATTGCATTTACAATCAAAAACGATATCTCTTTTCAATGTAATAATTGGATTAAATTCACGGAATAAACCAAGAATAATATCTTCAGAATCAACTTCTTTTTCCGAATAAAGCAATCCAATACTTGGGCATGCTTTAAATGCATTTTCTACTTTTCTAAGAAGCTCTTCTTCCTCTTCAGTTTCATCTTGATGACTATCAACTTGAGAACCAATTCCTGCTGTACCACCTGTTTTTGGCATAATCTGAATGTACATAGAACCAGCGCCAGTTACTCTTCCCTGTTTATCAAACTGAATGCTGGAATGAAATGCTGTATTACATTGCTCTGATTGTGCAAAATAGGAGGCAAAATCTTTTGCAATATTTACACCATCAACTGGTACTGTAGAATTTTGTGGATATTTATCATCTTTATGGCAACGAGAAAAAGTCAGATTTCCTTCACCAAGAAATGGACCTAGATCCCAATTTTCTAAAGCTTTTGTAACAGGAATATGTTCATTATATAAATAACCACGAACATACCCGGTGGAATCTGCTTCAATAGAATAACCTTCTGCAGGTCCATTGCATTCGAATTTTATTGCAGTATGTTCCAAATCTTTCATCATTGGAATTGTGAGGGCACTACAAAGTGAAGCTTGACCTAAAATATAAGTTTCCAGAATACCAAGCTTATGCTGTGCACGAAGCTGATTAACAAATCTTGTACCATGAAATAAGGCACCACGAACACGACCTTCTGCCATTGTAAAAATGCGAAGTTTATCTTCTTCTAAAGAATTTAAATGAGTTAAAAGTTCCTTATCTGTAATTTCTGCTTTTATCATAATTATAATATAATAAAAAAATCTAAAAAAAGAAATAATTATCGATAGTATTCTGCTTGTGCTTCAAACATTTTCGCATAAATTCCCTGTTCTTTATTTACAAGCTCATTATGTGTACCATATTCTGCAATTTTTCCATCTGAAAAAACTGCAATGTGATCACAGAATCTGCAGCTTGAAAGTCTATGGGAAATATAAAATGCAGTTTTATTTCCAACAAGAGAATTGAATTGTCGATAGATTTCATATTCGGCAATTGGATCTAATGCAGCGGTAGGTTCATCCAAAATTAATACAGGAGAATTCTTTGCTAATGCCCGTGCTATTGCCATTTTTTGTTGCTCACCACCAGAAGGCTCAATTCCATTTTCATCAAAATAACGGAATAAATAAGTTTCTGCTCCATTTTTTTGTTTTTCAACCATTTTATCTAATTCTACTAGTTTAATAATTTCATTAAACCTTGCTTTATCTTTTTCTGTCATTGAACTTTCATCTTTAAAAATAATATTTTCATTAATTTTTAAACCAAATAGTTGAAAATCCTGAAAAACAGGAGCAAATTGCTTCATATATTGTTTGTAATCATATTTTTTAATATCTATTCCATCCAGTAAAATTTCTCCAGAGGTTGGATCATATAATCTGCATAACAATTTAATAAAAGTAGTTTTTCCAGCACCATTTAATCCAACAATTGAAAGTTTTTCACCAGGATTAATTGTGATATTAACATGATTAAGTATCATTTTTTCTGTACCCGGATATGAAAAACAAACATCCTTAAAAACAATTGTATGATTTTTATTTTCAACTGGCAGGTTACCTTTTGGAATAGCTTCAGGATAGTGCATAAAACTAACAAATTCGAAAGAATATGCACATTTTTGTATAATAGATTGAAGTGTCCAAATAATTCCACCAAAAGATCCATTCAAATCTCCTGAAGCTTGCAATAGCTGTGTAAATCCTCCAATTGTAATTTTACCGTGAACAGCAAGGTATCCAATGTAAAAAATTGTAATCATAGTTCTGAGAATATCTATAATATTTTGAGCAAGATTGTATGGATAAACACCCTTTGCTTGACCTTCCCAATGTTTTGTAGCCTCATCACTAAATTTTGACCAGCGATCAATCATCATTTTTTTAGAATTATATAAACGAATATCTTTTCCAAATCTAAAATCTGTAAGAGTCCAACCAAAATATCCAAACATGCGGTTCACTTTTGATAATTTTTCATAATATAAAAACTGAATTTTATTATTTTTTTCAATCAGAACTGTTGCTATTACAACACCAATTAAAATAAAAATTAAAATAAATGGAGCTGAAATTGCAATTACACTTATAAATCC
>JAHAZJ010000170.1 GCA_018385315.1 Treponema sp.
AAAGAATGAAACCCTTGAAAAACTGAAAGCTGTCCCAGCAGATGAATCATTAATAATTCTTGCAACAGGAAAATACGCGGGCGAAGGTTTTGATTATCCTCGTATTGATACTTTAATGCTCGCAATGCCTTTTAGCTGGAAAGGAACTTTAGCTCAGTATTGTGGACGCTTACACAGAAACTTTGCTGGCAAAAATGAAGTTCAAATTTTTGATTATGTTGATTATCGGATTCCTGTTTTTGATAGAATGTATCAGAGTCGTCTGAAAGGTTATAAACATCTTGGTTATTCTATAAAACAAAATATTTCTGAGAATGCAGAAATACAAACAGAATCTAAATTATATTCCGCAGAAGACTATAAATCAGATTTTCAAAAAGACATTTTATCAGCTGCTTCAAAAATCATTATTAGTGTTCCGTATCTATCGAAAGTAAATGTACAGGAACTTGTTTTAAGTTCTACAACGCTTCTTGTAAAAGGGGTTAATATTCAAATTCTTGTACGTAAACAGGATGATGATGCAAAGCAGAAAAAATTAGCTCCTTGCATAAGTATGCTTGAAAACATTGGTATAAAAGTTATAGAACAGGAAAATATTTCTCAAAAGATTACAATTATTGATGAAAAGATTATATGGTACGGTAATATCAACTTTTTAGGTTATACAGAAAATGAAGAATGTTGCATGAGAATCGTTGATAATAAAATTGCCTCTGAAATCGAATCAGAAATCTTAAATCTTTAAATTTCACACAAAACTCACTTACACACCTGCCTCGGTGTCTATACGCTATATTGACTAAGCAAAGTCTTCTATGATATACTATTTACTACCTAATTCGGGCCATACCTCCAGGTATTCGGTTTGGCTCAGTAGAAATTTATTTAATGTGTATTTTTCAAGGCTTTGCCTTTGCAAAATACGGGCCATTAGCTCAGCGGTTAGAGCAGAGGACTCATAATCCTTTGGTCCTTGGTTCAAATCCAAGATGGCCCAATAGTTTCGCAACGAAGTGAGAAAATTGAATTTAATCACTTCCTATAGGCCAAACGGCAGCGTAAGCGGACGTATGGCCCAATAGTTTCGCAACGAAGTGAGAAAATTGAATTTAATCACTTCTTCTAGGCCAAACGGAGCGTAAGCGACGTCTGGCCCACAAAGACTTACAGTTGGGATAGCTGTAAGTTTTTTTGTACCCATTTATAAATTTTACTCCCAATTTCTTCCATGACACCATTCCGAATAATCGTGTCTGACATCATGTTCCTTCTTTATAGGACGCAAATCCCTAAAATAATTGTAAAATACGCTATTTTAAATTACTATACTATCTTGGTACTACAAATGAAAATTGTATTTCGCTCTTTATTTTTTATATTTTTATCAATTATATTTTTTTCCTGTACACCAAATGTCTCAGAAAGTCATCATCATTTTTTTTCAACAGAATGGAGTTATGATGAGAATTTTCACTGGCATGAAGCTACATGTGGATGTGGAGATGAAATTGTTGAAAAAATAAATCATAATATTACTGAATCAAAGCGTATAGAAGCCACAGCCACAAAAGAAGGGGAAATAACTTATTGCTGCTTAGATTGTGAATACACATATACCGAAACAACTCCAAATCATTCTCATGAATATCTGGAAGAATGGACCTGTGATAAAACATCCCACTGGCATAATGCTGATTGTGGAATTGAAAGTCACCGTTCTCAGCAAGGAAACCATTGGTGGGATGACGGAGCTATTACACAAGACCCAACCGAAAATATTGATGGAATCAAAATCTATACCTGTAAAATTTGTTATTACCAGAAAACAGAAAGTATTGCAAAACTTAGTCATGAACATAGTTTCTCACAAAATTTTACTTTTGATAGTAAATATCATTGGAAAGAATCTACTTGTGAACATACAGGCATAAAAGCTGATTTCGAACCACATAAATGGTCCAATCTAACTGTAATTGCAGCAACAGCTTCGGAAGATGGAAAAAATAAATATACCTGTGAAACCTGTAATGCAAAAAAAACAGAAACTCTTCATTGGTATGATTTAAATGAATGGAAATATAATGCAGAATTTCACTGGAACCCTTCAACTTGCAGGCATGGTGCACAACTAAATCTATCTTTTCATGACTTCACAATTTCTTCTGAAGATGATGAAATAATCACTTATGAATGTGATACTTGCAAATACACTATAACCGAACAAAAAAACACATATATTTCAGACACACTTCATTTAGAAATTCCTACCTGTAAAGGATTTAGCAATAATGATTCATCTGATCATCAGGTAAGAACTTTCCATTACTACACAATTTGCTACCGAGAATCCTATGAAGAATCTGAATGGTCTGCATACAAACTAACAAGAAATGATTTATTGGGAACTACAAAAAGAATAGATAGCTTTAGACATGACAATGCAATTTTAACAGGCACAGTATCTCAAGATGTTTACACAAATTCTGGATTTCAAAAAGGACATTTAACTCCAGCCGCTGATATGAAAAGAGATGATTTTGCCATGTATGATTCCTTCTATATCAGTAATGTTTGCCCTCAATACTCCAGCCTTAATACAGGAAAATGGAGCACATTGGAAAAAGAAATTCGAAATTGGTGTAATCTATATGGTCAGGTCTATGTTGTCACAGGCCCAATTCTTGAGAAGCCAGCCTATGAATATAATGCTCTTGGCACAACAGACAAAATAATTATTCCAGAATATTTCTACAAAGTCATTTTTACCTATAAAACTGATGAGGAAGGAAATCACACTCCTATGGCCATTGGTTTTATTATGCCAAATAATAAATGTGATAATGATTTATCTTATTATGCTGTATCAGTTGATACCGTTGAATCTCGCACCGGTTTAGACTTTTTCTCTGCCCTTGACGATTCCATAGAAACTCAAATTGAGGCCCTCTGTGATTTTAATTCTTGGAACTAACACACCTTAACCCTGCATGTAAGACCAAATTGTACAAACGAGCATAAACCAAGGTAGGACAAAAAGCTATCCTCTTTTTCAGCGTCCTGGTACAATTTGCCTTGCAAATTGTACAAACGAGCACAAAACAAGGTAGGATAAAAAGCAATCTTAAGCTCGTTACTCGACCGTAACTGATTTAGCAAGGTTTCTTGGTTTATCTGGGTCATATCCTCTCTGAATTGCACAATAATATGCAAAGAGTTGAGCAGGAATTACGGTAAGTAAACTTGCAAGTGTATCTGAACAAGTAGGAATCTTAAAGATTTCATCTGTTTTTCCAGTAAAAGCACCTGAATCATCCTGTGTAATTACTAAAACTGTTGCAGCTCTAGCACGTACTTCCACCATGTTTGAACCGATTTTATCATACAAATCTGGATTACTTGCAATTGCAACTACCAGTGTTTTTGGATCAAGCAAGGCAATTGGACCGTGCTTTAATTCCCCAGCAGGGAAGCTTTCTGAATGCATATAGCTTACTTCTTTAAGTTTTAATGCACTTTCCATAGCAGTTGCACTATCGAACTGACGTCCAATATAGAAAATTTTGTCTTTATTAAACTGTTTTGATGCAAATTTCTGAATTACTTCTTTTCCATCAAGAATTTCCTGAACTTTAGAAGGAATTAATTCCAATTCTGTAAGAAGTTTTGTTGCTTCTACATCCCTTAATGTACCACGCAGTTTTCCAGCCTTAATTGCAAGAAGATACAAACAAAGAAGCTGAGTTGTGTATGCCTTTGTAGAAGCAACTGCAATTTCTGGTCCAGCCAAAGTATAAATAACATCATCAGCTTCGCGGCTTACAGTTGAACCTACGCAGTTTGTAATTGCAACTACTTTAAGACCTTCTTTTTTTGCAAGACGAAGGGCTGAAAGAGTATCAGCAGTTTCACCAGACTGAGAAATTACAATAAAAATATCATCTTTATCTAAAATAGGATTTCTGTAGCGGAATTCTGAAGCTACATCAACATCTACCTGCATGCGGGCAATTTTTTCAAATGCATATTTGGCAACAACACCAGCATGATAAGCTGTACCACAAGCTGTAATTACAACACGGCGGGCTTTTTTCCAGCTGTCATCCATTTTATTTTCTTCAAAATAAACATCAGTTGGTTTTCCATTTTTGTCATGAACAATTCTTGGTCGCATTGTGTCTAAAAGACCTTTTGGTTGTTCATGAATTTCTTTAATCATAAAGTGTTCATAACCACATTTTGTTGCTGCATCCATATCCCATTCAACATGGCTTGGCTCTTTTATGATTTTTTCGCCTTCAAAGTTGAATAAGTCAACATGATCTGTATATAAAACAGCAAGTTCTTTTTCACCTAAATAATAAACATCGCGGGTATGTTCAAGAAGAGCAGGAACATCGGAAGCAATAAAGTTTTCATCTTTTCCAAGACCAATTACAAGTGGACTTTCTTTACGGCAGCAGATAACTCTGTCTGGATAATCCTTACAGATAACACCAAGAGCATAAGAGCCTTCTACCATGTGAAGTACCTTAAGTACAGCCTTAAAAATATCTTTTTCTTCTTTATAGATTTTGTCTATAAGATGAACTACAACTTCGGTATCTGTCTGAGAAAGAAATACAGAGCCTTGAGCCTGAAGTTGAGCTTTGATTGTGGCATAGTTTTCGATGATTCCATTATGAACTATAGAAATTGAACCATCCATACTTGCATGGGGATGAGAGTTTGTATCACTTGGTTCTCCGTGAGTAGCCCATCTTGTGTGTCCAATACCAACAGAGCCTTTAATAGTTTCATCAGCAATTTTCTGTTCCAGGAATTTTAAAGCCCCTTTACATTTACGAACAAGAATATCATCTCCATCGATGATGGCAATACCTGCAGAATCGTATCCACGGTATTCCAATTTTTTTAACCCTTCAATTAAAACCTGAGAAGCATTTTTATTTCCAATATAACCTACTATTCCACACATGCCGATTATTGGGAAAACCGTGAAAAAATCAATTTTACCACTATGAAATCGATTTTAGGTTTTGTCCCATCTCCTTTTATAATAATGAAACATTTTATCCGATTTTAAAAAATATAACAATTGTAGGTTTAAATTAAAGAAAACAAACAAAATTCCCACAGCGTCTTAGAGTAAAAGTACTACCGCTACAACGTACCTACGAAGCTGATCGCTGAAGCTGTTAGGTTGATGGCCACTGTGCCACTTTAGGTGAAAGTAAAATCTCCAAAATAAAATCGTTGGAGAATTTTATGAAAAATTTAATTAAAGTAGTAGCAGTTATTACTACAATTATGTTTGCATTTGAGTTTATCGCATACAGTAATCCAAATTCTTTCCTTGATGGTACAAGTGGAGAATTGTAAATGGTAATACAGTGGAAATATATGTAGAAGGCATGGATATTGTATCAAATACATTTACAGCTAACTCAACATTTACAGAGCTAACGGTTACCAGTTATGGAACTTCTGTAGTTTATACTAGACAATAAAGACTAAAAAACTATAGAGAAGAAAAATCCACAAAAGTCTGCTTTTGTGGATTTTTTTGTAATAATGTGGTATTATATTAGTATTTGGAGGTCAATATGCTTGCGACTGCAAAAGGATATTATAACGGTTCTCAAATTGTATTGGATTCTCCTGTGAATATTCAGAAAGGACAAGAAGTAATAATAACATATACAATTATTCAGCCTGTTGTGGAAAAAAATAGCCAGGATTCTATTGTAGATTCTCTTGTAGGGGCAATTCCAAACACAGGAAAATCACTTTCAGAATATCGCTCAGAAAGGCTACAGAAGTATGCAAGTATTAATTGACACAAATGTAATTCTTGATGTGTTACTTAATCGGAAAGACTTTGTCCAAAATGCTGTAGAAATTCTTAAATTATCAGAATCTGACTTTCAGAAATTTGTTTCCGCATCGGCAATTACGGACATTTATTACATTGCATATCAAGAAATCAGAGATAAAGTTGCTGTAAAGGACTTAATAAAAACTACATTAAAAATAGTTCATGTCGCCGATGTTTCAGAATTGAATATTATATCCGCTTTAGATTCAGAATGGAAAGATTTTGAAGATTCCGTTCAAAATGCAGTGGCAGAAGCTCATAATTATGATTGTATTATAACAAGAAACAAAAACGACTATAAAAAATCAAATCTGAAAGTTTTTACTCCTGAAGAGTTTTTAAAAGAAATAAAAAATAAATCAGAAGAAAAATCTGATAAATAGAAAAATAACCTAACACAGTTTTCAAAGCCGACAGGCAGTCAAGCTGCCTGCGGTTTAAAACAATGCTATGTGGACGGCTCACTTAGCCGCTTTTGGAGAAGAATGAAAAAAAATAATATTATTTACAATTTCTTTTTTACTAATTTCACTTATTCAACTTAATGCACAAGAATCTACAAATTATTGTGGACTAGAAAAAATTTAAAATATAAACTTTTAGAAAAAAAATTGCCATAACAAAGATTCGTAGCCGACAGCGGGATGAATGTTTTTGTCTTGAAACCCTTAATTCACTACTCCTGGGAATTTTTCCCAAAAGTAACAACAATAAATTTGACAACAAATAAGTTGTAAAATATAATACAAATAGTTACTAGAGGTGGCATTATGAAAGCAATGAACGCATTAAACGTGCTTGATTCTATAATTCCTATAAGTCTTTTTAATAAGGGACAGGCAAACAAGATTTTTGCTGATGTAAAGAAATTTGGAACTCGTATTGTTGTAAAAAACAATGTACCTGAATGTATTCTGATGAGTCCGCAAAGCTATCAGCAGATGATGGAAGAATATGAAAACGCAATCCTTGCGGCTGAGGCTGAAAAACGTCTGGCAAAAAACAGTGAATATATTTCCCATGATGCTGTTATGAAAGAATTTGGTCTTGAGGAGTCAGACTTAGACAATGTGGAAGTAAATCTGGAGTAAGAGATGGCTTGGGAAATAAAGTATCATCCGCTTGCAAAAGAAGAGCTTGCACGTCTTGACGGTTCTGTCCGTAAGATAGTTTTAAAAGGAATTATTAAAGTCTC
>JAHAZJ010000039.1 GCA_018385315.1 Treponema sp.
GATTTCTTTTATGATAATAAAAATATTTCATTTACAATTAATGGAATTGTAGAAGATGTTAAAAGTATTGAATATTCGCTAGATGATGGAAAAAACTGGAAAACATATGTAAAAGGAACTTCTGTAAAAGTTGAAGATGATGGAGAATATTATCTAACTGCCAGACAAACTGATACTGCAGGTAATGTTTCAGATATAACAAAAGTCAATGTTACACAACAGAATGGAACGACAACAAAAGAAACTATAAAGTTTAATATCGATAATGGAAATATTCTTACTTCCGTAACAGCTGGTATTCCAACAGGTACATATTCAACAGGTACAACTATTCCTTTGTATTTGAATTTCAGAAAAGCAGTTGTTGTTTCTGGTGCTTCATTAACTCTTAATTTAAGTAATGGTAAAGAAGCTGTTTATACTTCTACTGGATCAACACCTACAAAAGCAAAATTTGAATATACAATTCAAGATGGGGATTCCAGTGATGGCCTAAATGTAGAATCAATTACTGGAACATTTAAGGATGAATATGGAAATGATATTGGAAATTATGTAAAAAATATTCCAGAAGGAAAGAATTTACTCGATAGTAAAAATATAAAAATTATTACTGGAATTCCAAATCTCGTAAATACTAATAGTGTAGTTTTGTCAGCAGATGGTACTACATTAACAATTAGTTTTGATAGAATTATCAGTAAAGGTAGAGGAAAGAATATAACAATTACACAAACACCTGCTACATATATAGCACCTGCAGTTTTATCTACAACACAATATGATATATTAAAAGCATCTATACCAACTCTGGATACTTATTATGAAAAGAGTAGAAATGGTTCAGATAAAAATGGTGTATCTTTTAATGATGAAAAATATGTTCTTAAATATACTTATGATACAAACGATGTAACATTATGTGATTTATTGAAAAATGCAAATGCTCATTCAGTAATAATTCCTGTTAATTCAACTTTTGTTTCTCTTGATTCAACTAAGAAAAAATTAATTGTAAAATTAACTGGAAATTATAAATTGCCAGTTAAAGGTGCCGAATATTCTGTTTCGATACCTAGTGATTTAGTTATTGATGTTAAAAATCATGGAAATGTAGCAAATAGTTCAAATAAAATTACTCTAGCAGGATTTGAAAAACCTATAATTCGAATTGAAAAGAAAAAAGAAAAAATGGAAATAAATGGAGGTACCTATTCAAAAATAACACAACCATTCCAAGCTAATGTAAAAATTGATTGTCAGACTCCAGGAGTGGATTGTTACTATATTGTGCGTGAACAAAAGAATGAAGTTGTACATTTAAATCAAACGACTCTTCCAGCAACTCCTGTTTCTTGTAATAATGCAAAACCTAAAACAATTACACAAGATGAAATTAAAAAGAAATCTGGTGATTCAAAAAAATATGAGAATAGTTTTAAAATTGGTGAAAATGGAGTAGATAATTATAACGGTGCCATATATTTAATTGGAGCCATGGTTGGAAAAACAACAGGAACTAATACTATCTGGTCTACAGAGGTAAGTTATGAAACCGCATATAAAACTGTTGTTGCGGTAACAAATAATAGAAATGATGCTACTTATAAACCTTTTTGGATTCGTGGTGGAGATAATACTTATGGTGGTGTTACAGCTAGTGATTTTCCATTCAGTTGGGATAGTGCAGAAGTAGATAAAGTTCGAGCTATGTCAAATAATAATGGTGTGTATTATTGGGTAACATGGAGTATCAATCAAACAGCATATTTTGGTTTTCTAAATGGCGATTATACTGATGACCAGCTAGGTCCAAAAGAATGGATTTGGGGTGATTGTGGTATTGTTCCATATAAGGAAAAATATCCTTTACTACCAGGTGGAAGTTTTATGTTTTATACATTAACAGATTGGGGTACTTGGCGATATCTGAATCAGGATAAGAAAAAAGAATCTCGAACTTACAATACTACTACACAAAAATGGGAAGTAAGTAAAGCGGGGAACTAGTTTTTAGGGATGTCTAGAATAATCCCGCTTTTTCTTCCAATTGACTGTTAATTAAATCTCAAGTAAAATAAAATACTATTTAATTAGAAAAAAAATTTTATTATATGGAGTAAAATCGAATGGCTACAAAGTATGTTTACTATTTCGGTGACGGTGACGCAGAAGGCGATGAATCAATGCGTCTCATCCTTGGTGGAAAAGGTGCAAACCTTGCTCAGATGGCTAAAAAACCATTGAGCCTCCCAGTTCCATCTGGATTTACAATTTCTATTGATGTTTGTCAGGAATACTACAAACTCGGACGCAAGTACCCAGATGCACTTGCAGCTGAAGTTGCAGCAAACCTCGAAAAACTCGAAAAATCAATGGGTAAAAAATTGGGCGATGAAAATGATCCATTGCTCGTATCAGTTCGCTCAGGTGCAGCTGAATCTATGCCAGGTATGATGGATACAATCCTTAACCTGGGTCTTAACGACAAATCAGTTCTTGGTTTGGCTAACAAAACAAACAATCCACGTTTTGCATGGGATGCTTACCGCCGCTTTATCCAGATGTACGGTAACGTAGCTATGGGCGTAGAACACGACAAATTTGAAGAAATCCTTTCTGGTGTAAAAGCAAAGAAAGGTGTTAAAGAAGATGTTGAACTTTCTACAGAAGATCTCCAGGAAGTTGTAAAACAGTACAAAGCAATGTACAAAGCAGAAAAAGGTTCTGACTTCCCTCAGGATCCACAGGAACAGATGTGGGGTGCTATTGGTGCCGTATTCGGTTCTTGGATGAACGATCGTGCTATTGTTTATCGTAAACTCAACAATATCGACGAAAACGTAATCAAAGGTACTGCTGTAACTGTAATGGCAATGGTATTTGGTAACATGGGTGATACATCAGGAACTGGTGTTGCATTCTCTCGTGACCCATCTACTGGTGAAAACCACTTCATGGCAGAATACCTTATCAACGCTCAGGGTGAAGACGTAGTTGCTGGTATCCGTACTCCAATGGATATTTCTGCTCTCGAAAAACAGCAGCCAGAAATCTTCAAACAAATCTCTGAAATCCGTGATCGTCTTGAAAAACACTACCGTGATATGCAGGATATGGAATTCACTGTACAGGAAGGAAAACTCTTCATGCTCCAGTGCCGTAACGGTAAACGTACTGGTCCTGCAGCTGTTAAAATGGCAGTAGACATGGTAGCAGAAGGAATGATTACAAAAGAAGAAGCTCTTCTTCGTGTAAAACCTGATCAGCTTGATCAGTTACTCCACCCACAGTTTGATGCAAAAGCTCTTAAATCAGCTAAACCTTTGGCATCTGCTTTGAACGCTTCTCCAGGAGCTGGATGTGGACAGATTGTATTCACAGCAGAAGAAGCTGTAGAATGGGACAAAGCTGGTAAGAAAGTTATTCTCGTTCGTAAAGAAACTTCTCCAGATGATATTGCCGGAATGTATGTAGCTCAAGGTATCTTGACTTCTACTGGTGGACGTACATCACACGCTGCTGTAGTAGCTCGTGGTATGGGTACACCTTGTGTATGTGGATGTTCTGATGTTGTATTCACTGGTGCTGGAAAAGTAACAATTGGTGGAAAAGCATTCAAGAAAGGTGATTTCATCTCTATCGATGGTTCAACAGGTAAAGTTTACGGTGAAGTAATTCCTGTATCTCCAGCTGCTGTATCAGGCGATCTGGAAACATTCCTTGGTTGGGCTGATGAAGTTCGTGCTAACTCAACACGTACAACTCCATCTGGAAAAACTGTAAAAGGTTTCGAAGTTCTTGCTAACGCTGAACAGAACGAAGCTCCACAGGCATTCCGCTTTGGTGCTGCTGGTATTGGTCTTTGTCGTACAGAACATATGTTCTTCGAAGAACCAAAACTTACTTCATTCCAGAAGATGATTATTTCTGATACAACTGAAGAAAGAAAAGAAAACCTTAAGGCTATTCTCCCACTTCAGCAGAAAGACTTCTACAATATCATCAAAACTATGGAAGGTCGTGCTGTAACAATCCGTCTCTTGGACCCACCATTAAACGAATTTGTTCAGGCAGAAACTCCAGATTTGGCTAAAGCTTTGGCTAAAAAACTTGGTGTAAAAGTTGACTTCATCAACAAGAAATACTCTGAATTAAACGAACACAACCCAATGCTCGGTCACCGTGGTTGTCGTCTCGCTATCACATATCCAGAAATCTATGAAATGCAGGTTGAAGCTATTGCTCGTGCAACAGCTCAGGCTGAAAAAGAAGGTCTTAAACACGACGTTCGTATCATGATTCCAAACGTAACAACTGCTAACGAATTGAAACAGATTCGTGCTCAGGCTGAAGCAGTTATCGCAAATGTAAACAAAGACTGCGGTACAGCTATCAAGTTCCAGATTGGTTCTATGATCGAATTCCCACGTGCTGCAGCTACTGCTAATGCTATTGCAGAATGTGCAGACTTCTTCTCATTCGGTACAAACGACCTTACACAGACAACATTCGGTTTCAGCCGTGATGACTACTCTAAATTCATCGATTCTTACTTGGATCAGAAGGTTCTCCTCCAGGATCCATTCAAGACTTTGGACGAAGATGGTGTTGGTGTAATGATCGGTTTGGCAGAAGAAAAAGGTCGTTCAGTTAAAGCTGATCTTCACCTTGGAATCTGTGGTGAACACGGTGGTGACCCAGCTTCTATCGCTCTTTGTTACAAGCTCGGTTTGAACTACGTATCATGTTCTCCATTCCGTGTACCAGCTGCTCGTCTTGCAGGCGCTCAGGCTGTTATAAAATGCTCTAAATAGCAAAACCGTTAAAAACAACAGTCCGTTGTGACTGTTGTTTAGGTTTTACGAAAGAACAGCTCGCCCGATTTATCGGGCGCGACTAAATAGCTTTTAATTTAGCATGAAAAAAAGAGCGTTCATTGTGAACGCTCTTTTTTTTGCATCATATAAGCGCCTGCAAGTCTTGCCTGTTGATAAATCAACAGAACCGAATTGAAGGAAGAAACTAAAAAACTTGCCGCAGGCAACTTTTTTTTAACGTTTCTTCGATATTAGGTAGGCGCTCAGGCTGTTATTAAATCTGCAAAATAGAAAACACGTTAAAAACAAAGCTACAGTGTAGCTTTGTTTAGTGTTTACTTACTAAATGCAGTCGCCCGATTTATCGGGCGCGACTAAATAGCTTTTAATTTAGCATGAAAAAAAGAGCGTTCATTGTGAACGCTCTTTTTTTTAAACGTTTGACGGGCACTAGTTATTTTGCATCAGAAGAATTTTCTGTTGCTGGAAGGTGTCCGATTTTTGTTACATAGAAAACACCATTTTCATCATCAACATAACCTGATAAGAAGATTTTTTTGTTTTTAATATCAATTAAATCTTCTTCGATTAATGGGTCTACTACAACTATGCTGTATTTTTTATCACTTACTGATGTAAATGTTAAAGAAACAACACCCTTCTTTTTTGATACTTTGATTTTTCCACGAACAGTTCTTAAATCTGCTGTTTTAGGAATTGAAACAGTTGATTTTTCAATTGCTACAGTATCTGTTGCATTTGTTGTGTCTGCTTTTGGAGAGGCAAAAAGGCTAAATCCTAGTGTAGAAAAAACAGCTGCTACACATACTACTTTTTTAATTGATTTGATTGTTGCTTTCATAATAGTTACCTCGTTTAAGTTTGTTATGCTTATTAAACGACATAATTACAAAAAAAGATACACTTTTTTTATTAATTTAAGAATTTTCTTAAAAATATAAAATGGTAAAATCTTCTTGTTCTTTGAAACCAATTTTTTTGTAAAGAGCGAGAGCTGGTGTATTATTATTTTTTACAAATAAACATGGATTTTTATGATTTTTTTGTATTCGTTTACATATTGTGTAAATTAAATGCCAGGCATAATAATTTCGTCTATTAAAAGGATCTGTATAAATCCCTCCTAATTGTATCCATTTTGAACCTATTGCATTTGTATTTACTTTGGAAACGAATTCATCATCATTTAAGCCAGAAGAAACAGCTAATACAAGTTGATTTTTTAGTATATTTGAAAGCATCAGGTTTACTTCGGAATCTGTGATTTTTTGATTTGGAAGTGCAACTTCTTTGATTAAATAGTATTTTTGCAAATTAAAAAGTTCATTTATATTTTGTTTTGTACAACATTTAATTTCGTCATCAGCACTTAGTGATTCTGGAGGTAAAGCCGGTTCATCTGTAAGGGTCATAACTTTATATAAATTGGTATATTTTGGCAAAATAGAAAAATCATTTAAAATTGATGACACAAAATCAGCAGAGGTTTTTTCGCCAACAAGAAGATTAATATAATCAAAATAATCAGATGTGAAGAAAGATTTTAAAAGGGTTTTATATGTATCTTTGTAAGATTCAAAAAAAGGAATACATATGTGCATTGTTTTATTAAAGTGAAAAAAGCCTTGAATGTGTTTGGAAGAGGTTGGATTTTCACATAATGTAAAAATAAAAAAATGTTCCGGGCCTTTTTTTAAAAACGAGCATAATTCAACACAAGTATGTTCATAGGGAAGGGAAAATTCTTGTAAAAGAGGAATATGGGAAGCTTGACATTGTATTAAAAAAAGTTTATCCATTGTTTCTTAAAACAATATCATTTTTTTTCTAAAAAATCTCTTATCTTATTTGCCTTGAAATGTTTAAAGCAAAAATTTATAGTTTGTATGATATGGAAAAGTATTTTGATTTATAGGAGAGATTCATGGATTCAGTTTTATATTGTTCAGGAATAACTAAGACATATGGAAAAAAGATTGCATTGGAAGATGTAAATCTTGATGTTCCAAAAGGTTCTATTGTTGGTCTTTTAGGACCTAATGGAAGTGGAAAAACAACTTTATTAAAAATTGCGGCAGGCTTATTAACACCTACAAAGGGTGAAATAAAAATTTGTGGATTGGAACCTGGCGCTAAAAGTAAAAATCTTCTTGCTTATCAACCAGATAAGGTTTATTTGAATGATTGGATGAATGTAGCAGATTTATTCAAAATGATGGAAGATTTTTATTCAAATTTTGATATGGCAAAAGCAAAAGATATGCTTAAACGATTAGAAATCAATGAAAAAGATAAATTAAAAACAATGTCAAAAGGAACAAAGGAAAAAGTTCAGTTAATTACAACAATGAGCAGAAAAGTTCCTTTATATATTCTTGATGAACCTATTGGTGGAGTTGATCCAGCTGCAAGAGATTATATTCTTAGTACAATTCTTTCAAACTATCAGGATGATGCAACTATCATTATCTCTACACATCTTATTACAGATATTGAATCAATTTTGAATCATGTTATTTTCCTTAAAAAAGGTCATATAGTTCGTCAGGGAAATGCTGAAGAAATTAGAGCTGCAGAAGGAAAAACAATTGATGGTTTATTTAGAGAGGTGTTTAAATGTTAAAAAGAAATCCATTTCCAATAATCGGTAAAGTTTATAAATACGAATTCAAGCATATTTCAAAGACACTTGTACCTTTATTTTTGATTTTGCTTGCTTTGGGGCTGGTTATTGGTTTATTACAAAGTCCAATGTCTTCATATTCAAAAACTGTAACTGAAAATGAAATTATTATTCAAGGAACTATAGATGAAAATGATTTGTTTATGAATAATAACGATGGAGTTTTGCTGGCAAGAAATAATGCAATGAAAGCTTTTATTTTAATTATTCTGTCTTTTATTTTTAGTTTGTATATTATGGCAGTATTTATTGTTACAATGGTAATTCTTTCTGGAAGATTCAAGAAAAGTATGTTGGGAGATGAGGCTTATTTGAATCTGGTTTTGCCAGTAACTATGGGAGAACATATTTGGGGGAGATTTCTTGCCGCAGTAACTTGGGTAATACTTTGT
Source organism: Treponema sp. (assembly GCA_018385315.1). Taxonomy (GTDB): domain Bacteria; phylum Spirochaetota; class Spirochaetia; order Treponematales; family Treponemataceae; genus Treponema_D. Next base: position 7,917 of record JAHAZJ010000039.1, read on the forward strand.
TTTATTACTTCAGGAATTTCTGGAATGTTATTAATGATAAGAAATGATGCCAGAAAATGGATTCCTGAAATTATTGATGGTGTAAAGGAAACTGGTTTTAATGCAATTGGAATGTCTCCTGCATTATTTTTTACACTTGAAATAATATTGCTTTTTTTAATGGTTATTTCAATTATTCTTTTAGTTTATTGTGTAAACGCTTTAGGCCATTTATCTCAAAAAAATAAAACAGTTTTTAAATTCCTTTCGACAATAGGTTTGTTTTTTATAATGTTTAATATTCCTGATTGGATTGAAAACTTATGTGGAAATGATTTTTCTGTAAAAGCAAATATGATTATTTCTATATGTTGTTATTTATTTATGAGTGCATTGTATATGTTTACAACCCATTTGATTTTTACAAAGCGATTGAATTTGGAATAGTGAATTAATAATTAAAAAAAGGGAATGTGCATTAACAACACATTCCCTTTTTTTATAGTAAGATGCTGAAACAAGCTCAGCATAATAGAATTTAGTTTCTGAAACTGTGAATTGGAGCTGGAATGCGTCCACCCCGGTTGATGAAATCTGCACATCCAAATTTACTTACTGGCATAACTGGACAACCACCAAGTAATCCACCAAATTCAACCCATTCACCGGCTTTTTTACCAGGAGCTGGAATTAAACGGCAGGCTGTTGTTTTGTTATTTACCATACCAATTGCAAATTCATCGGCAAGTATACCAGAAATTGTTGTAGCTGGTGTGTCACCTGGAATAGCAATCATATCAAGACCTACAGAACAAACTGTTGTCATAGCTTCAAGTTTTTCAAGGCAGATAGAACCTTTTGTTGCAGCTTCAATCATACCTTCATCTTCTGATACAGGAATGAAGGCACCAGAAAGTCCACCAACGTTTGTAGAAGCCATTACACCGCCTTTTTTAACCATATCTGTCAGCATAGCCAAAGCGGCAGTTGTACCAGGAGCACCAGCACCATCAAGACCAATTTCTTCCAAAATGCGGGCTACTGAATCCCCTACTGCAGGAGTTGGAGCAAGGGAAAGGTCAAGAATACCAAAATCCACACCAAGTCGTTTTGCAGCTTCTGAACCAACTAACTGACCCATTCGAGTGATTTTGAATGCCATCTTTTTAATACCGTCAGCTAATTCGTTAATAGGACGGCCTTTATATTCCCTGGCAGCAGCTAAAATTACACCAGGACCAGAAACACCAACGTTGATAACACAATCACCTTCACCAGGTCCGTGGAAAGCACCAGCCATAAATGGATTATCTTCTGGAGCGTTACAGAATACTACAAGCTTTGCACATCCGTTTACTTCACAAGTTTTTGAAACCTCTGCAGTTTTTACGATTGTTTCACCCATCAACTTAACAGCATCCATATTGATACCAGATTTTGTTGAACCAACGTTTACTGAAGAACAAACAAAATCAGTTGTTGCTAAAGCTTCTGGAATGGAGTCAATTAAAATACGGTCTGCAGGAGTTATTCCTTTCTGAACCAAAGCACTGAATCCACCAATAAAGTTTACGCCTAATTCGTGAGCACAGCGGTCCAATGTTTTAATATATGGAACATAATTCTTTGCATTTGAAGCACCAGCTACAAGAGCGATTGGTGTAACAGAAATACGTTTGTTGATGATAGGAACTCCAAATTCCTTTTCAATATCCTGACCAACTTTTACTAAGTTGCCGGCTTTTTTCATAATTTTGTCGTAGATTTTCTGACATGCCCGGTCTACATCTGAGTCTGCACAATCCATAAGGGAAATACCCATTGTAATACAACGAATATCCAGCTTCTGGCGCATGAACATATTTACTGTTTCTTGAATTTCATTTGGTGAAAAAAGCATTTATAAGCTCCTTTGTTCTTTATAATGATGATATTTTAATGAAATTTTTATACTTTCACAATTAGTTATATAAATGGGACTATTTCTTTATTTTAAACCATTCCCAGAAGGTTGGATCTTCTTGTCCTATTCTCCAGAAACCAACTTTTTGGATTCCTGCTTTCTCATAAAGACGACAAAGGTTTAAAACAGAATAATTATCATTAAAATATCCTGTTACTGTAACTTCAGTTGTATATGTGAATGTTGGAATATCATTTTCATAAGTGACTTTATCCACATTATTTTCTCTCATAACACGGTTAGCACCACTAAAGTACCAGGCACCAGCATGAGATTTATCTTGCCAGGTTCTACCATAGAATGGAATTCCCATAACAAGTTTTTTTGCAGGAATAGATTTTACGGCGTAATCAATAATTTTTTGACACCATTCAGCATCTGCAATTGGCCCAGGTTTGCTGGTTGACCAATGTTCATCGTAGGCCATAATAAAAACCCTATCACAATAAGATGCAATTTTAGCATATGGATATATATCATCAGTTAGGAGTTTAAATCTTGCTGGAACACAAACAGAAAACCATTTTACAGAACCTAAAGAGTAACGTAAATCTGCCAGGAATGTAATAAAATTATCTTTGTCTCGTGCAGGAATAAGTTCAAAATCGATATTTACACCATCATAATCTTTTGCTGCGTCAACAATATCTTTAATCAATTTTTTTCTAAGCTGGTATTCAGGATCTAATACAAAATGTGATAATGATTTTGAGTCACATGTAATAACAAGATGACAACGGGCTTTTCCAGTATCAATTATTTTTCTAGAAGGAATATCGCACAGTTCGCCATAACTATTGATAGAGGCAGAAAAAAGACAAACATCAGTGACAGGCATATCTTTGCTGTATTCTTTGACTCTATCTTTTGAAACAAAACCCCAGTTTTCTTTGAATGTAACTGGTTTTCCTGTGGGTTCTTTTAATTTATATTTTGCTTCTGGTTGTTCAGTTTGAGCAAAACATAAAAATCCAATAAATAAAAAAAACGGAATAAATAATTTCTTCATATTTAAATTATCGGATTTTTTGCAGTGTAACCTAATGGTGCATAAAAAAATATTTGTGATTTTTATAAAGTTTTTATTATGTACATAGGATCTTGGTCTGGAACTAATTGAAGAACATGTTTTTCACATTCAATTATTTCTGAAGGATCATGAGTAACATGGAGGATTGTAGTTGTATTTCCTTTGCCTACAGTTTCCATGATATTTAAAACTTTATCACGCTGATTTTCATCTAAACCGTGGCATGGTTCATCAAGAATCATAATTTTTGGTGATTTAACAGCTGAACGTAGAATTAATAAGGCTCTTTGTTCACCATAGCTTAAGTTTCCAAAGGATTCGTTTTCACGACCTTCAAAGCCACCAAGTTTAAGCCATTGTTTTGCAGCCCCAATTTCTACATCAGTTGGTGTTTCGTATAAACCAATGGAATCTTTAAAACCACTAATAATTACATTCTGTAAAGAAGTTACACCTACCATTCTGTATTCAACATGTAATCTGTAAGAAACAATACCCAGTTGCTTTTTTATATCCCATATTGTTTCCCCAGAGCCACGGCGGTTTCCGAAAATTTTAATATCATTAGAGAAAACTTGCATATTGTTTCCTGTGATTAATTCAAGGAAGGTGGTTTTTCCACTACCATTAGGTCCTTGAATAAGCCAGTGTTCACCTTGATATAAAGTCCAATTTAAATCACGGAGAACTTTATGGTCTCCCCAGCCAACATTAACATTGTGCATTTCTACAAGAGGGACTTTAGATGTGGTTTCTGTATTTTGATTTTGCAGTACCTGAGTTTCTTTAAAAGTTTGGTTTAATGATGAAGTAAAAGATTCTTTTTCTTCCTGTTTTTTTTCTTCGGAATAATTAGCAGAAAGATTTTTTTCATATTCTTTGCGTGTTCCACAGAAACTGATTTTTTTATCTTTTAATTCCAGAACATGTGTAATTGCATCAGGAATTTCATGCCAACGTTCCATGGCAAGAATAATTGATGGCATATTAGAATCATTTTTAGAAAGATGGCTTTTTGCAATATTGTTGAAGAAATCTAAAAGGATTGTTCGACTTTGAATATCAAGACCTGCAAATGGATCTGAAAGAATAATCAGTTTTTTTGAAGAAATTAAAGAACGGGCTAATAAAGTACGACGAATTTCACCTGTAGACATGTATTTAAGTCCACGGTCTAGAATTTTTTCAATTCCGCAAAGTTTAATGGCATGGTATTTTTCAACAGAAGCAGCAAGCTCTAAAACTTTGGGATTTTTTTTAGGATTTTCAACTAGTGCTTCAGCCAGAAAAATGCGTCCAGTGCGTCCAATGTCAACGCCACCTTCTACATATTCACTTTCATCATTTTCTCGTTCTTCCTGAATGAGTTTTGCAGCCCGTTCAAGAGAAACAATATCAACAGAATCACCAAAAACTGAAGAGAAAAGAGCATCATTTAATGGAGTTTGATTAGGAACAAATTTTTCACTGGCATAATGGGAAAGAGCATTCATAAAATCAGCTTTTCCACCTCCATTAGGACCAATTACAAGCCAGGCTTCTCTAGTTTTCATTTCCCAATTTATGTTAGGGATAATAGTTCCTTTTGAGTTTTCGATTCGACAATTTTTAATGGTGATAAGTGAAGACATAGGTGTATTTTAACAAAAAATAAATGTGTATGGAAGAAAAAAGCCTCCCCATCTTCACTATAAATCAAAAATATTATAAAATTATTTTATATGAGTACAAATAATGATTTATGTCCTTGTGGTTCAGGAAAAAAATACGGCGAATGCTGTGAACCAATTATTAAAGGAACTACAAAAGCTCCTACTGCAGAAGCTTGTATGCGGGCTCGCTACACTTCTTATGTAAAACATGAAATTGATTACATCATCAACTCTTGTGAAGAAGGCGAAGGAATTGGTGAAGTTGATCGTAAGGCAACAGAAGACTGGTCAAAACAGTCTCAGTGGAATGGCCTAAAGATTCTTCGTACAGAAAAAGGCGAAAAAGATGATGAACAGATTGTAGAATTTGAAGCTGATTATACACTTCATAATATGCATGATATTCATCACGAAATATCTTTATTTAGAAACATTAATGGTGACTGGAAATACGTTGCAGGAAACGTTATTCCAACTACAGTAAAACGTGTTGGTGCAAAAGTAGGTCGTAACGATCCATGTCCATGTGGTTCAGGCAAGAAGTACAAACAATGTTGCGGTAGATAAAGAATGGCCGCATAGGGGCGAAACAAGAACAATGCTTGTGTGAAAAACAGAAGTTTGGTTTCGCCAACAAACAGTG
>JAHAZJ010000172.1 GCA_018385315.1 Treponema sp.
GTAAAAGAAGCTAGGGACACTTTTGAAAAAGATAAATCGGCGGCAATTCCATTAAACGCATTTATTGAAATGTTTGATGATGCGGTTGTAAAAGCAGAAGCGGCAGATAAAGAAATTGCAGAAGCAAAATCGGCTGGAAATGCTGAAAAATTGTTTGATGAAAAACCTTTGCTTGGTATTCCTTTTGCAATTAAAGATAACATGAACTCTAAAGGTCACCGTCTTACTTGTGCTTCTAAAATTCTTGAAGGTTATGTGGCTCCTTATAACGCAACTGTAATTGACCGTCTTGAAAAAGCCGGAGCTATTCCTCTTGGTCGCTGTAATCAGGATGAATTTGCAATGGGTTCTTCTACTGAATACTCTTGCTATGGTCCTACTCGCAACCCAATCAACCGAGACTTTGTTTCTGGTGGTTCTTCTGGTGGTTCGGCTGCGGCTATTGCGGCTAATCAGGCATTGTTTGGTCTTGGTACTGAAACTGGTGGTTCTGTTCGTCTTCCTGCATCTTATTGTGGTATTTATGGTCTTAAACCAACTTACGGTGTTCTTAGCCGCTGGGGTATTGTTGCTTACGGTTCATCTTTAGATCAGGTTGGTATTCTTGGTCACACTCCAGCTGATATTGCAGAACCTCTTTCTATTATGTGTGGTCAGGATATGTATGATGATACTTCTGTTGACTTGCCAAATGGAAAGGCTCTTAAAAATCTTTCTGCATTAAGTGATGCTGAATTTGCTGCTATAAAAGTTGCTATTCCAAAGCAGTTCCTTAAAACTGAAGGTGCTGATCCTGATGTTGTTAAATGTTTTGAAGAAACTCGCAAATGGTTTGAATCTAAAGGTGCAAAAATTGATGAAGTTGACCTTCCAATTCTTGATGCTTCTATTGCTTCTTACTATGTAATTGCTCTTTCTGAAGCTGCTTCTAACTTAAGCCGTTTTGATGGTATTCGTTACGGAAACCGTGTTGATAATCAGAAGGGTTATGATGAACTTTATGTTGATACTCGTTCAAATGGATTTGGTCCAGAAGTAAAACGTCGTATTGTTATTGGTAACTATGTTCTTTCTGAACAGTTCTCTGGTGATACTTACAAAAAAGGTATGACTGTTCGCGCCCGCATTCAGAAAGAAGTTGCTGCTGTATTTGAAAAATATGACATTATCTTGTGTCCAACTTGTCCTACTGCTTCATTTAAGCTTGGTTCTAAAGTTGATGATCCTCTTGAAATGTATCTTTCTGACTTATATACAACTTTTGTAAACTTGGCTCGTATTCCTTCTATTAACGTGCCTGCTGGAAAAACAAGCAAAGATGGAATGCCAATTGGTATGCAGTTTGCAGGAAAAATGTTCAGTGAAGAAAAGCTTCTTCGTCTTGCTGCTAATTTTGAAGCTGACCATCCAGGTTGTGGTATTCCAGTAAAATAATATTTTAAATAGTTAAAAAAGTTGGGGTGATTTATGACAGGATTAGTACTTGAAGGCGGTGGTCATAGAGGAATCTATACTGCTGGTGTCCTTGATGTTTTTATTGAAAATAAAATTATGGTTGATGGCGTAATTGGTGTTTCTGCCGGCGCTATTCATGGTGCAAGCTTTGTTGCAGGTCAAGTTGGCCGTTCTGTTCGTTATACAGAAAAATATTGTAATAACAAAGATTATATGAGTTTTTATTCTCTTTTAAAAACTGGTGATTTGTTTAACGAAGATTTCTGTTATCGTCTTTTACCTGAACAACTGGATCCTTTTGATAATATTGGTTTTGAAAAAGCTACAATTCCTTATTACACGGTTTGTACAGATGTTAATACAGGTAAGGCGGTTTATCATCAGTGTAAGAGTTTACGTGGAGAAGAAATGAAATGGCTTCAGGCAAGTGCTTCTATGCCACTGGTTGCCCGCAATGTTGAAATTGATGGGCAGTTGTTGCTTGATGGCGGTATTGCAGATTCTATTCCTGTAAAAAAATTCCAGGAAATGGGTTTTGAAAAAAACATTGTAGTTCTTACTCAAGAAGAAGGTTATGTAAAAAAGCCAAATAAGATGATGCATGTTATTTCCATGAAGTACAAAAAATATCCTGAATTTGTTGAATCTGTTAAAAATCGGCACAATGTTTATAATGAAAGTACAGAATATTTAAAAAATCTTGAAATTGCAGGTAATGCTCTTGTTATTAGACCTTCCCAAAAACCTATGGCAAGTCGTCTCGAAAAAGATCCTGCAAAAATCAGATTAACATATGAACTTGGAAGACGGGATGCTTTGAATGCTTTGCATGAAATCAGAGTGTTTTTGAATTCTTAGGGCTAAAGGAGTTATAGTATGATGCAAAATAGATTAGAAATTGGGCAGCAGATTGAAACTGAAATTGTTGCAATTACAGATTCAACAATTTTTTTGGATTTGAATGAAAAATCTGAAGGGGTTTTGGACCGGGCAGAACTTGCTGATGAAAATGGCCAGGTTTCTGTAAAAGAAGGTGATAAAATAAAAGTCTACTTTACTGGCGAAGTTAATGGTGAAATGCGCTTTACTGTAAAAATTGCTGGCCAGAAAGCTGACAAAGCGATGATCGAAAATGCTTTTAATAATCACATTCCTGTTGAAGGAAATGTTGTTTCTGAAATTAAAGGCGGATATGAAGTAAAAATTGGTGGTGCTCGTGCTTTCTGTCCATATTCACAGATGGGCTTTAAGAAAAAGGAAGAACCATCATACTATGTTGGAAAAACTCTTACTTTTATCATTACGGAATACAAAAACGACGGAAAAAATATTCTTGTTTCAAACCGTCAGATTGGTGAAAATGAATATGCTCAGTCTTTGGGTAAACTTGCAAGCCAGATTACAGAAGGTGCAATTGTAGAAGCTACTGTAGATTCTATTGAAAAATTTGGTGCTTTTGTAAATATTCAGGGGTTCCGTGCTTTGCTTCCAATCAGCGAACTTTCTTATGACCGTGTAACAGATGCCGGTGAAGTTGTAGAAGTTGGTCAGGAAATTAAAGTTCAGGTACTTAAAGCAGACTGGAAAAATGAAAGAGTAAGCGTAAGTCTAAAAGCATTGCAGCAGGATCCTTGGGATGTAGCCGCAGACAAACTTTCTGTTGGTGATAAAATTGACGGTGAAATCAGCAAGATTATGGATTTTGGTCTGTTTGTTAATCTTGATAAAGGAATTGACGGTCTTGTACACATTAGTGAACTGGAAGATGTAAGTGCAAATACAAATCTTAAAAAGGTTTATAAAATTGGTCAGAAGATGAGTGTTGTTATTCAGAAAATTGATGCAGAAAACAAACGCATTTCTTTGATGCCAGCTTCTTCTAAGGAACAGGATGATACTGCCGCTAAATATCTTTCTAGTCAGGCTGATGATGGAGATACTTATAATCCATTTGCAGCTTTCTTGAAAAAATAGCAAAAATATACAATCACAAAGGAAATTAATTCTATACGATTAGTTTTCTTTGTGATATAATTAAATATCTTAAAAAGTTCAAGTTAATAATTGTTTATGACAAAAATTTAGGATGTTTAAAAATGAAATCTACTAAGTCTAGAATAATTAAGTGGCTTGTAATTTTTCTTCTATGTGTAATTAATATTTCTTGTTTTTTTATAAATCCCATTTTTAGAATTTTAAACGTTACTTATTTAAATGGCGTTTTAATGGCAATTCATTTTTCCACCTGTCTTATTATGCTCCAGCTTGATTATAAGTATGGATCTAAAATTGCTTTTACATTAATGGTTGCTTACCTTATCCAGATTATTTTTACTTTTGGAAAGGTTCGTGGTAATTCTGCAATTCCAGGATTTTTTAATACAATTTTGTATATTATTACACTTTATATTTTAGCAAGAAAATTCATTATTCTTGAAAAATTTGCTGTTACAGATTCCCTAACTGGTCTTAAAAATAGACGTGGCTTGTTTAATGAAATGGATTCTTTGATTTTTAAGAAAAAGCCTTTTTATACGGTTTACATTGAACTGGGAAATTTTAAACAAATCAATGATACATACGGCCATTACTATGGAGATCAGGTTTTAAAACTTGTTACACAAAGAATTATTGATGTTCTTGGAACAGATGGTATTGCAACTAGAATTAACGGAGCAGAGTTTGTTGTTATTATTTTTGATGATGAAAAGGTCCATGACCTTACACGAAAAATTCTAGATGCTATTAGGGAAAAAAATTCAATTATTCATAATGGAATTGAAATTACAGGCTATTTGACAGCATATGCAGGAATTTCCCATTATCCTTTTGATGCAAAGGATTCTGATACTTTAATTAAGTTTGCTGATATTGCCATGTATGCTGCCAGAAAAAATAATGCAAATCAGATTACTGATTTTACAAAAGATATGGAAGACACCTTCCTGCGCAGTATTGAAGTTGAAAAAAATATTAAAGAAGGTTTTTCTAACAATAATTTTTATATGGTATATCAGCCTCAGTATAAAATGGAAGGAAAACGTCTTAGAGGATTTGAAGCTCTTTTACGCCTAAAAAATAATGGGGGCGAAACTATTAGTCCTGCAGAATTTATTCCTATTGCAGAAGCCAGTGATTTAATTTTTCAAATTGATGATTTTGTATTAAATATAGTAATGCAGGAATTTAGTCCTTTATTAAAAAAATCTAAGGACATTGTTATTTCTGTTAACGTTTCTGCAAAAAATATTGCTTCTTTTGATTTTGCCGAGCGAATTGAAAGAATGCTTAAGAAGAACGATTTTAATCCTCATAATCTGGAAATTGAGATTACAGAATATTGTCTTGTGAATTCTGTAGAAACTACGGTTCAAAATATTAATCGTTTAAAAGACCTTGGTGTACAGATTGCACTTGATGATTTTGGTACTGGATATACTTCTTTGTCTTATATAGCAAAGCTTCCTGTTAATTTATTAAAGATTGATAAAACTCTTGTTGATGATATTACTTCCAGTCAGAAAAGCCAGGATTTTGTTAATGCTGTTATTTCTATGGGACATATTATGGGGTGTGATGTAATTTCAGAAGGTGTAGAAAATCAGCCTCAACTTGATATTCTTAAAACCCAAGGCTGTGATTTTGTGCAGGGATTTGTATGGAGCAAGCCTTTGGACTATGATGTTGCAAAGGATATGATCCAAAAGGTTTCATAAACAATTAAAAAAACAGCCGAAAATTCTAAATTCTTCTATAACATTTATTAAAATTCTCAATATATTTTCCAATATATTTCAGTATGAAGAAATTTCTTAATTCCAAACTGATTTTGTCCGATATTGAAGTGTAAAACTGTTTTGGTATAATGTAGCTGAAGTTAGTTGCTTAAAAGTTTTGCAAAAAGAAACCTTATTTTACGGTAGATGTTTATTTTATGATGAAGAAAATTGCAGAATTAAAAAATTATTTTTCTCGACACTTAAAACTGACCCCTATTTTTATTGCAGTTCTCTTTCTAAATAGTAATCTTTTTGCAGCAGAATATATTTGGAGTGAAAGAGCTGACAGTAGCACACACGGTCCCTATGTCTGGGATTCTTTAGATACCTTAAATAATGAATCAATCTGGAAAAAACATGATGGTAACCAATGGCAATATTTAGATGCAACTCCAGTGATGACTGCTGATGATAATATATTTTTTTCAAGTGAAGTTGTTTCATCTGTAATTTTAACAAAAAATATTTCTGTTAATGACATTATTTGTTCTTATGTAGTTGATGGTGTAGTTTCCCGAGATTTACCAATTACTATTAATCTTAATGGATATCAATTAGATTGTAAAAATCTTATTCTTGGAAACAGTGCAACTCTTGGTGCAAACCTTATTTTTATAGACGAAGCAGTTGCGAATGTTCCAAGAGGTCCATTAAACAATGGTGTTGTAAATGTTACAGGCAGTTTTGATTATGCAGATAATGCTAACAACACACTTTCATTAAATGATAATATTGCTTTTAATTTCTCTGGAACTTATAACAAAGCTGCTGATGGATCTTCTGGAAGCCTTGTACTTTTAGGAGATGGTACAGCATCAGCTTCTAGCCTTTCTGATAATATTGCTGCGGATCCTGAAGCCAATGCAAATGCAGTATGGACTGGAGATGCTGGTACAAATGATTGGGCAACATTAGGAAACTGGAGTGGTATTGCAAATATTTCTCAGCTTGAAAATGCAAAGACTGTAACTATTCCTGCAGGTAAAACTCTATATCCTGAGGCTTCTACAGAAACTTCTGTTACACTAAATGGAAAGCTAATTATTGGTGATGATGCCTCTGTAACATTTAATGGAAATGTAAGAATTAATTCAATAACGCTGGGGACAGGGACAATTATTAAATTTAATCAGGGAACTGGTGACCAGACAACAACTATTACCACTTTTACATTTGGTGGAAAAGAAATTGCTTTTGGTAATTCTTCTGGAGATGTTTTTGATATAGGTTCCGGAGCACTTGATATAAGTTCTGCTGATAACGCAACTTTTGGTGGTTCTATTACAGCTGGTTCTTTTAAAGTAAAAGGTTCTATGAATATTACAGCTGAAACTGTTATTAATCCCCAGGTAACCCTTACTGGAAATCTTTCTGTAACAGGTTCTAATACAGTAATGTTTCAGAATGGTATTGTTGGAGATTACGATTTTACTTCTAATGCAAATTCTACATGGTTTAGAGGCGATGTAAATGTAAAATCTGTAAATATTACAGGGGAAACTCAGTTTCTTGGATCTACAAATAGTATTACAACCACAGGAACTCAAATCTATGGTGGAAATATTGTTACAAATAGAGATATAAGTCTTATTGCGGGTGAAAATGAGATTTCTATAGAAGGTACTGTTAACGCATGGAATTCTGCAGATGCTGCCAAATCTTTAATAATTGGTAATGATTCTAATGCTACATCTTTAAAAATTAAAGGTAAAATTGGTGGTGGTCCTGGTGCTAAAGAAATGAATGATGTAACTGTATTTGGAAACCTAACTGCTTCTGGTTCAATGGATATAGCAGGAAGTGTTTTTGTAAAGGGTACTACAACATTTGAAGGAGCTGCTCCACTTACCATAAATTCTAAGAAAACTCAAACATATACTGGAGCAGTATCTCTAAATCAGAATGTAACATTTTTGGCAGGAACAAATGCTGTTACCTTTGAAAGCACAGTAAACAGTGACTCTGCAAAAAATTTGATTTGTGGTAATGATTCAACTGCGACTCCTGTTATTTTTAAAGGAAATGTAGGGACTGCTTCTCCAATTGGGAAGTTAAGCTTTTACGGACCTGTTACTCTTGCTGGAAGTATTAAAACTACAGGAACACAAACTTACTCAGATGATATATTAATTACAACAAATGCTACATTAACAGCTACAGAAGTAATCTTAAATAAAGCGGATGCAGTTTATCCGGCTACAGAAGTTATTCAGAATGTTTCTGGAAAAAAACTTACTTTAGATACACCAAAGGTAACAGTTTCTCAAAAAAATAATGTTACGGCTCCTGTAGAGCTCGCTCAAAATGTAGAAATTGGTGGAACAAAAGCTATTACATTTGGTGGGGCAACAGGTACAGCCGGTAAAAATATTACTGTTACTGGTGATGTTATTTTTAATGGTATTACAGTAAGTTCACCAGTAATAAATAACAATTCAGTAACTTGTACAGGAAATGTTACTTTTGCAGATACTTATGCTACTGCTACAGGAAAAACAGGAACCTTCAATGCTTCGGCAGGAACTGTTACCTTTAATGCAAATGTAGATTTTTCACGCAATACTTTTGTTTCAAATAACGGAACAATTGTTCTTGCTCCTTCTCCTTCTGGAACAAAAATTACTCTTGGAGGTAGTATTACTACTTACAACACTGTTCAGATTAAGGGTAATGTTGATATTAAAGATAAAAATACTTTTGCAACTCTTACTGCCAGTGGGTTGGAAAATAAAACTATAACATTCCCGGCAACTGTGGCTAAAGTACAGAATGTAACAACCAAACTCATTCTTACTGGTGTTTCAAATGATGATAATAAACGCCTGTTATTACGCTCAGATTCAGCAAATCCTTCTGATGCCACAGACTGTTTCTATATCAACTTTACAGGAACAGTTGATGACACAAATTATTCAATCAAATTTGTAGATATGCAGAATGGTTATAATGCAAGGGAAGATGGAAGTTCTAATCCTGATTATCTTAGAGTTAAAGATTCAATAGATTCTGGAAATAACTATTACTGGAATTTCCCTGGCGCAACTTATAACTGGACTGGTGCAACTGATACAGACTGGTACACACCTGCAAACTGGTATCCTAAATCAGTGCCAGGTATTGGTACAAAAGTTGTTATTTCATCATCATTTAATAGTAATCCTGTAGAAAAGTTCCCATCTATTGATGAAGATGCCATCACACTTGGAAATTCTGGCAATCTTAGTGGTTCCATCACAATTAATGATGGAGCCATGATTGACTTTCAGGATGCCACAATAACAGTTGGCGAAATTGTGAATCATGGAAAAGTATATTCTCTTGGTATGAACGAAATTGGCGGAACTAAGAATAATGGGGATGCCATAAATGGATATGGAACTGTAATTTACTATGGAGAAGGAATAACAACTGCTTCTTGGGGTGAAAATTACTATAATCTTTGGTTTGGGGACAGGGATGATTCGCTGGTTGATTCGCTTCAATCTGATTCAAACCACAAACTTTCAGCAGGTGAAATTGCTACAAAACTTGATGTATCTGGTACTTTAGTAATTAAAAATAATTCTGATGGAAAAACTTTAACTTTAAGTTCAAATCAGAATAATTTTGCTCATAGTGAAGCCTCTTCGGTTAAAAATAATCCTATAGAAATCGATTCGGAAAACGAAAATGTTGTTCTTAATTCTAATGGAACTTTAATTATAAACGGAAATGCTTCATGCAATTCCCTTGAAATATCAGGAGATGTAACATTAAAGGGAAAAGTGAAAACAAATGCCGCTCAGACTTACAATGGAAATGTTATTTTAGCTGATAATGTTACTCTTACAGCGGGGACAGGGTCGGCTATCAAAATTGAAAAGAATGCTGGTACAACGGGGACAGGGACAAGCGATTATGCCCTTATTCTTGATGGTAATGTAATTTTTGGGACAGATGCAAAAATCAATTCAAAATATGTAATGCCTTCCCCTTCACAGGATTCTTCATGGGCCCTTGCAAATTCAGCTGATGGCAAGGTAATCAATATTGCTACAGACATTTTCTGCGATTTTGTTTCTTCAAACACATTAACAATCAAGGATGATTTGACTTGTAAAAACTTTATTGCATATTCTGGAAAGGTAACAGTTGCAGACAATAAAACCCTTGCAACTTCAGCTGACTTTGTTGCTTTTGGTTCAA
>JAHAZJ010000040.1 GCA_018385315.1 Treponema sp.
TTATTGACCCAGCAAAAGTAACTTGTTCAGCTTTGAAAAACGCAGCATCAGTTGCCGGAACACTTTTGACAACAGAATGTGCTATTACTGATATTCCTGAACCAAAAGCTCCAGCTGCTCCAGCTCCAGATATGGGTGGAATGTACTAATAGACAAGGAACCTGCGAGTTTGCGAAGCAAACTCGGTAAGCACGCGTAAGCGTGCGACATATGGGTGGAATGTACTAACATTCAAGGAATTTGCGAGTTTGCGAAGCAAACTCGGTAAGCACGCGTAAGCGTGCGACATATGGGTGGAATGTACTAATAGACTAAAGCAAACTTGCTTTTGTAAAATAAAGGCCCGCAGATAAGGTTATCTGCGGGCCTTTATTTTGACACTCACATTCGATTTATGATATACTAAAGAGTTAGATTCTATAAAAATTAATTAGGAAAAGTGAGTTTATGAAAACAGAACCTGAATTCAAAAAAGGGGTATCTATTGGTACAAAATTAGTACTAATTATCTCTACTCTTGTATTCATCGCACTTGGCACAATCACAGGTTTAGTTCAGTACTTTATGAGTAATTCAACAAGTGCAACAGCTGAAAAAAACAACTTTACAATCACAAAACAGGCAGCATCGGCAACAGAAAGAGAACTTAGTTCTATTCGTGCAAACACTTCTCTTATGCTTGAAATGCTTGCAATTTCCAGTTCATCATCAGAAATTCTTGCACGTCAGACTTCATCATACTTCTTCGAACGTAATTCAAGCATTGGTGCTGTTGTAATCCCCGGTGAACAGTCATTAATCAATACCCGTTTTTTTCAGGCTAATGAAATTGAAACAGCTTTAGTTCAGCAATATATAGACGCCCACGGAAGTGATATTGAAAAAGCAACTGCTGGTGAAACATTCATCTTAAATGCATCTCCAGAATTTCAGATTCAAATGCTTGCTTTTATGTTTCCATGGCGTGAATCTGGAAAAGACCAGTCAGTTGTAATTCTTTTTTCAAGTGACTCTCTTTCAGAACCATTCAGTTCTTCTGTTACAAACGAAACTTATCTTGTAAATCACAATGGCGACTTGTTAATTCACTCTGATATGGATTTAATGCTGGTTGGTACTAATGTCAGCAAAGCAGATATTGTAAAAATCATGGAGGAATCAAATCAAGAATTAGCTCAGACAGCTTATACAGATATAAACAATGTTGAATGGTATGGGGCCTATAAAAAACTATCCTTTGGTAACATTGCTGTTATTTCTATTGTTCAGCGTGATGTAGCCTTAAAAGAAGTTACACACCTTTTCTGGCAAAATATTTACCTTACTCTTGCAGCTATCTTCATTTCAATTTTATTAATCGGTCTTTATTCTAAAACAATCAGTTCTCCTATGAAAAAACTTACAAGTGTTGCAGAGGAGATTGCACAAGGTAACTTTAATACAGAACTATTTGAGACTTTAAAAACAAAGCGTCGTGATGAAATTGGTGTTCTTGTTCAGAGCACAAAGGATGAGCGTGAAATTTTGAATACAGTTTCACGCCTTACAAACAAAGGTGTTGCAAAAGCTATTGTTCGAAAAGAAATCGATTTTGAACCTCACTTAAAAGACATTACAATTTTCTTTAGCGATATTCGCGGATTCACAGCTATTTCTGATGGCTTTAATAAACGCTTTGGTGAAAAATCAGCTGCGGAAATCATCAGCTTCTTAAACGACTACATGAGCCGCATGGTAAACTGTATTACAATTTCAGGTGGAAATGTAGATAAGTTTGAAGGTGATGCTATTATGGCATGTTGGGGTGTTCTTAGAGATGAAGATCTTGATTCTGCAGAACATAAGCTTCACGTTCAACAAGATGCAATTAATGCAGTTCGTGGTGTACTTGCAATGCGTTATGCCCTTATGGTTTATAACAAACAGGCAGCTGCTTTCACAAAAGAACACGCAAACGAACCTTTGGCAAAATACAAACCACAAATCAGAATTGGTTCTGGTTTAAACTCTGGTCGTGCAACAGTAGGTTTTATGGGTTCTTATGACAAAATGGAATTTACATCAATTGGTGACGCTGTAAACCTTGCAAGCCGTACAGAAAGCTCCAACAAGCCATGTGGAACTGATATGTTAATTACTGAAGATACTTATAATTTGTTAAAATATGATTACATTAAATCTCCAGAAAATAACTACACTATTAAACCAGAAAATCTTGATAATGAAATTATTGTAGAAGTTATTCCTGTAACATTTGAAGTAAAAGGTAAAGGAAAACAGCACTTCTATGGTGTTGTAAATATGCCTCGTTTTGATATTGAAGGATTCTTCAAGCAGAGCGAACCTGACTTTAAAGTAGACGAAGATTGTATTTGTGCAATTGGACCAAAAGGACCAAAAACTTTAGCAGAAGTAAGAAGTCTTCTTGGTATACCAACACCAGATTTTAGCGGAGTGAACTTAGATGCAGAAGAAAGCAAAGTCAAGGCTAACTGAGTTTCTCTTTGTCAGCATTTGTTTAATAGGTGCAGCTGCTTCAATCTGGAAATTTTCACAAATATTAAACGAATCCCTTGTTAAAGACGAAGAACCTATAGCTAATATTACATTTAAATGGAAAGTTGCACAGAGACAGTTCCTTGATGATTTACTTTGGGATCGTCTTCAGCAAATGTCTCCTGTATATAATGGTGATACAATTCGTACTGCACCAGCTTCTGAAGCAACCATTTATTTTACAGACGGCAACATTATTCAATTAACAACAAACTCTATGATTCAGATTTTCCTTAAAGAAGATAAGCGAGGAAATGCCGAATTAAAGAAAGGTTCTGCCAGCGTTATTGCAAATAATAGTGATTTTACTCTTCAATCTGGAGACGCAAGCATTGAAATTGAAAAAGGATCTACATTGCAAACTGAAACAACCAGTGATGGTAGTTTGAAAATGCAGGTTGTGGACGGAAAAATTCAGATTCAGAACCCTAATGGTACTTTTACAGTACTTTCTGGAGAAACAGCATTCCTTTCTACAGATGGAATCATTTCTCAATCTCACTTAAATGTTCAAACACCAACAATAAATGCTCAGTATTTAAACTTTAGAGAAGAAAATACTTTAGTTGATTTTGAATGGACAACAGAAAGCAATTCTATTCTTCTAGAAACTGCAGCAGATAAAAAATTTAATGACATTCTTTCATCTCAAATTATTAGAAATGCAAAAAGAGCATCTATGGCCGTGCCTTCCGGTACAATTTACTGGAGAATCTCTACAATTCCAGAGGGGGATATTACTTACTCAGAATCTGTATCAGGGAAAATTAAAGTTATTTATTCCCCTGCTCCAGATTTAATTACGCCAGTTCAAGATTTCCAGACAAAGTATAGAACAAAGCAGCCTTCTATCCGTTTTACATGGACAGAAGTTGAAAGAGCCTCATCATATCAAATTGATATTGCAGATAATGTTGATTTTATTAATCCTGTTTTTTCAAAACGCACTCCTCAAACTTCCATAGTTTCATCTGATTTAGGAAAAGGAACCTGGTACTGGCGAGTTACCCCTTATTATATGATTAACAACATTGGACTTGCAGAACCAAGTATAACTAACAGTTTTGTTATTAATCAGACAGAAATGCTTGAAAAACCAGAATTAAAATTACCTGGCGAAAATGCTTTTGTAGGAACACGCATTTCTTCAAGCAACAATACATCAACTCCAAAAACAATTTATTTCTCCTGGTTAAATGATATTGAAGCTGAAACATATAACTTTAAGTTATGGAAGAAATCAAATCCTTCTAGGGTCCTTCAATATACAAAAATTAATCAGAACTATTTTTCAATCGATACTTCTACTGTAGACATTGAAAATGGTGACTGGCTTTGGGAAGTTGAAAAAGTTGATTCAGAAGGAAATACTGTTACATCTGATCCAAGAAGTTTTTATGCAATGGATACAGAAGTTGATCAGCGAAGTTTATTTCCTCCAGATGGCTATTCTGTTCCAGATACACGTACACAGGATTTAAGATAT
Source organism: Treponema sp. (assembly GCA_018385315.1). Classification (GTDB taxonomy): domain Bacteria; phylum Spirochaetota; class Spirochaetia; order Treponematales; family Treponemataceae; genus Treponema_D. The sequence goes on from JAHAZJ010000040.1 coordinate 4,043, forward strand.
AACTGGAAAACAAACATCACAACTGGAACCACATTCCAGATTGCAAAAGATGCTAACTTTAAAAAAATTGTTTACTCTGAAACAACATATTCAAATAGTGCAAACGGAAGAACTTTACCAAAAGGAACCTACTTCTGGCGTATTACATCAACTTTAGGCGATTTAACTTTCTCTACAAATCCTAAAAAGCTTACAGTTGAACCACCTCTTGCTGCTCCAACACCTGCTATTCCAGCTAACGGTGGAAGTGTTGTTGTAAGACCAACAAAACCTTATGAATTCAAATGGAATACAGTTCCAGGTGCAGATTATTATGAAATTAAAATTGCAAGAGCAAGTAATCCATCTGTAACTCTTATTGATAAAAACTTTATTGTTTCTAATAATGGCTCAACTGCATCTGTAAAACTTAATTTGGATAGATATTCTGAAGGAAATTATATTTTCACACTGCAAGCCTTTAAGGAAGAAACTGAATTATCAGCCAGAGCTTCTGGTTATATAGGAACTTATGCTTTTGTTTTAAAACAGCTTAAACCAGTACAGTTACTTGCTCCAGATAATGATTCTATAATTGATGGTGCAACTGCAATTAAAAATCCTCCTTACATGAACTGGACTATTGTTGATACACCAGCAAAACTTCAACTTGTAATTTACAAAAAAGAAGAAACTAACAAAAAGAAGAATCCGGATGATTATTCTATTGAAAATCAGCAGCCATTTATTGTAATTGATAATCCTACTGCTCCTTATAGATTGCCACCAATTTATGAAGGAAGCTACTTGTGGAAAATTAATGCTTATACTTCTGATAATTATGATATTTCATCTTTAGAAACACGAGACCTTAAAATTACAGCAATTCCAAAGCTTGAAGCTCCAGCAATGAATGAACCTAAAAAAAATACAACCTTCGGCAAAGACTATTTTGTTGCAAATAAGAGTATTTCATTCAAGTGGGGACGTGTAAAGAATGCAGATCAGTATATCTTTACAATCAGAAATACTAAAAACGAAGTATTGCTTACAAAAACATTATCAAAAAACACAACAGAATTTGTTCTTACAGCCCAGGAACTTTCTCTTTTACCAAAAGGCAAGCTCACTTGGGAAGTTGAAGGTCAGTCTCTGTATCAGGGAACATTATTCCAGAATGGTAAGACAACACCTGCAACTTTCAAAATTGACTTACCTGAATTAAAGTCACCAAAATTTGAACAAACTGGAACTATGTATGGAAAATAAAATTAAAAAAATATTTCTAACAATTATTCTTCTCATAATTCCTGCTTTCATTTGGGCACAGACTCAGAATTATTATATTCAGGATACTGCCGACGGAGCCACCTTTATTCAAACATTCCGTTGGGAAGCAAACCCTTATGTTCAAAAATATGTTTTCATCATTGAAAAATTAAACAAAAGAAATAAATGGGAACAAATTGATAAAAAGGAAACTGAAACAAATTCTGTAGAAGAATCTTTAACTGCAGGAGAATATCGTTATAAGCTGGAGCTATATAACTTTTTAGGTTATGTAGAACTGGAAACTGAATGGCAGGCTGTTTCAATTACAAAAGCATATCAGCCAGAAATTTCCTCTGTTTCACCACGAACTGTCTTCCTGGAAGAACAGCAAGATGGTATTTTCACAATTGATGGCGAAGAACTTGGCGAAGACACAACAATTGTTATTCAAGCTGGTACAAATATACTTGATGGAAAAATAATTCAAACTAGCAGACGAAAGAATTCCATTAAATTCCAAGTAAATCCTGATGATCTTGATACAGGAAAATATACTATTACTGCAAAAAATCCTGGTGGTTTAACAGATGTTAACAAAGACTTGCGTATTCAATTCAAAAAACCTACAGATTTTGATTTTGCAGGTGGATATAGTCCAATTTTAATTCTTGGTGACAGTAATTTTAAAAAATATTTTGAATCTACAGTTTATCCTATTGCCATTGATTTTAAAATGACATTCATTCCATTAAAAAAGAAATTTGGATACTACGGATTTAATTTTTCAAACACTATATTATTCTTAAACACAGATAATACTGCTTATTCAATTAAAGCAGGAATGTTACTGTCCCACATTGATTTTGTATTTCAAAAACCTCTTTTAAATAAAAAAATGTTCCTGGAATTTCATGTTGGCGGCGGTATAACTACTATCTTAAATATGCAGTTTGAATTCCCGCTCAACATTAAATCTGATAGCTTATATTCAATGAACCCTTGTGTTGCGGCAGGTGGCTCAATGCTTTTCTATTTGAATAAAAGACTTTACCTTGAAGCTGGTATAGATTACAATTTTACTATTAATATTGCAGAAAAACCACTCATGATTCACAGTATTGTACCTGTAATAAACATTGGCTGGCAATTCTAATAGTTAGATATTAAAGGACAACATATGCAATTAATCTCAAATTACAAAAATTTTCTTGATTCAGGAAAAACTGAAAGAGAATGTGTAAAATCTATTATTTCTTTAGCTAAAGAGCAGGGTTACAAAGATATAAATGATTTTAACTCACTAAAAGCTGGCGATAAATTTTATATAACTAAAATGAATAAAGCCATCGCTCTTTTTCAAATGGGAACAAGTTCTTTGGAAAATGGAATGAATATTCTTGGTGCCCATATTGACTCACCTCGTTTGGACGGAAAACAAAATCCTATTTATGAAAAAGACAACATTTTTTACTTTAATACCCATTATTATGGCGGAATAAAAAAATATCAATGGACAACCCTTCCTCTTGCAATCCACGGTATTGTGTGTAAAAAGGATGGTACAATCATCAATGTTACAATAGGCGAAGATGAAGATGATCCTGTTTTTTCAATTTCCGATATTCTTCCTCACCTTGCCCAAGAACAGATGAAAAGTATTGCCTCAGAATTTATTAAAGGTGAAGATTTAGATTTAATTATTGGTTCAAAAATTCCAAAATCAAAGGATGATGAAACCCATAATAAAGATGAAAAATGTGAAAAAAAAGAAGATCCAATTTTTACTTTATTAAAAGAAAAATATAATATCGAAAAAGATGATTTTAATTCTGCAGAATTAGAGGTAGTTCCAGCAGGAAAAGCTCGGGATCTTGGTTTAGACCGTTCACTGATTTTGGCTTATGGTCAAGATGATCGCTCTTGTGCATTTACTTCTGTACAAGCAATTTTTGATGCAAAACCTTCAGAAAGAACTCAATGTTGTCTATGCGTAGATAAAGAAGAAATAGGAAGTGTTGGTGCAACAGGCATGGCATCTAACCTTTTTGAAAACATGATTGCAGAAGTTATTGCAAAAGCTGAACCAGTATACAGTGAATTAATTTTACGTCGTTGTTTATCTAACAGCAATATGCTTTCTTCTGATGTAAATGCGGCTTATGATCCATTAAATTCAGGACTATATGACAAAGATAACGCCTCTGTTTTAGGAGGAGGAATCACTTTCCAAAAATATACTGGAGCTCGTGGAAAAAGCGGTGCCAGTGATGCAAATCCAGAGTTTATTGCAAAAGTTAGAGCTGCAATGGATGAAAATAAAGTTCGATATCAGATGGCAGAACTAGGAAAAGTTGACCAGGGTGGTGGTGGAACAATAGCTTACCATGCAGCAAAATATGGAATGAACGTTCTTGATGCAGGGGTAGCTGTTCTAAGTATGCATGCACCTTGGGAAATTACTTCAAAAGAAGATATTATACAAGCATACAACGGAAACAAAGCTTTCTTAGGAATTAAATAAAACAAAAAAAAGCTGTCCAACCAGGATTATCTTCCAAGGACAGCTTTTCTTTTAAGTAAAATTATTAACCTTTTATTAAAATATTGTAAATTCTATCAAAGTCTGCCTTTGAACTAAATCCAAGTTCAATTTTTCCTTTATCTGTGTTACCTTTAAAGCTTACATCTCTAATTCCAAAAATATTTCTTAATTCCTGCTCAAAAATTGCAATATCTGGATCTTTCTTTGTTTTTGAAGCAGTCTTCTTGGCAACAGCACGACCACCATTATTATAAGTTTCAGCCATTGCTTCTGCTTCACGCACAGATAATCCTGAACCAATAATTTTTCCATACATTACCCGCATATCAGCATCGCTTTTTACCATAAGCAATGCTCTGGCATGTCCTGCAGAAATTTGACCATTTATTAAAGATTTTTGAATATCTTCTGGAAGCTTCAACAAACGAATTGCATTTGCAACAGTGGAACGGTTTTTTCCAACTCTCTTTGCAACTTCATCCTGACTTAAATCCCCAAGTTGAATAAGATTATAATATGCCATTGCTTCTTCAATAGGATTTAAATCAGCACGCTGAATATTTTCAATTAATGCAACTTCCAGCTTTTTCTGCTCATCAAATTTTCTAAGCTGAACAGGCACTTCTTTAAGACCTGCCATTTTTGATGCCCGAGTACGTCGTTCACCGGCAATAATATAAAAACCGTCGTCACCAGCATCTTCAATAATAATTGGCTGAAGAATACCATTTTCTTTTATTGATTCACAAAGCTCATCAAGCTGTTTCTGATTAAATTCAATACGTGGTTGTTTAGGATTTGGTTTTAATAAGTTTGGATCAAGCCAAAGTCCACCATTATCGTCTACACGAATTGCAGGTGGAAGCTTGGAAGACACGGCAACTGCAGGAGCAGCTTTGGCGGTTGAAAGCTTTACGGGAGTAGATTCAACTTTTTCTTCAGGAGTAACAGAACTTTCCTGCAATAATGCTCCTAAACCTTTACCTAATCCTAAACCTGTTCTAGCCACGACGAATTACCTCTTCTGCAAGTTTTTCATAACTCTTGGCACCAATACAAGCAGGATCGTATTTACAAATTGGAAGTCCATGAGATGGTGCTTCTGACAAACGAACATTTCTTGGAATAATTGTATTAAAAACAACATCCTTAAAATATGACTTAACCTGAACAACAACATCCTGTGCAAGACGAGTTCTTGAATCATACATTGTAAAGAAGATTCCACCAATTGATAATTCAGGATTAATTTTCTTCTGAACATTCTGAACAGTTTGTAATAAAAGGGTAATACCTTCCAAAGCAAAATATTCACACTGCATTGGAACAAGAACTGAATCCGCAGCAGCAAGACCATTTAAAGTAAGTAATCCTAAAGAAGGTGGACAGTCAATTAAAATATAATCGTAATCGTCTTTTAGAGGTGCCAATGCTTTTTTCAGGAAGAATTCTCGTTCGTCCTGATCAACTAATTCAATTGCAGCACCAGACAAATCAATTGAAGCACTAATAGCATCAAGATTTTCAACTGGGGTATGCTTTACAGCATCTTTTGGTTCCACAAGACCTGCGATAAGTTCATAGACAGTTGGCTTATCTTTTGAAACACCAACACCACTAGACATGTTTCCCTGTGAGTCGAAATCAACAAGAAGAACCTTTTTGCCTGCAAGAGCAATATAGGCACCAATATTAATTGCAGAAGTTGTTTTACCAACACCACCCTTCTGATTTACAAAAACAATAGACTTTCCCATAACATTAAATATATCATTTTTTTGTAAAATAGTATACCATTAGAATAGTTATATTTATTATTGAATGCAGGATTAAAATGATTTTAAGTGCAACTCTATCAAAACCAGCACAAAATATAGAAGAAATTCTTGGAAAACCTTTTATAAAAATTAAAATTTCTTATGAAAACTCCAGTTCAGGAGCTTCTTACTTCCTTCAGCAATTTACAAAAACTCAAGTTTTTCACAGTCATCTTAAAGAAGACGAACTGGAACAATTTTTACAAGAACATGCAGGTAAAACTTTTAAAAATTGTGTAAAACGCACAGAATCAGAAGAAATTACTATTCTTTCAAACAAAAAAGGAAAAATCACAACATTAACAAAGCAAATATCAAATAATAAAAGCAACACCAAATCAAAGACAAATATTGATTTATCTCTTTTTACACCAGCAAATATTTCTCAAAAGAAAAAGCAATACATATTGGAAGAAGGCACACCGGTTCCATTTTTAATTCTTTTAGGAATTATGAATGATGAAGGAAAAGTTATTAAAGCCCGCTATGATAAATTTCGCCAAATTAATCGCTTTTTGGAATTTATAAATGACACTGTAAAGGAAATCACCACTATAAGAGATTTTACAAAAGAAAATCCTCTTAAAATTATTGATTTTGGATGTGGAAAATCTTATTTAACTTTTGCAGTTCATTATTTTCTTACAGAAATAAAGCATATTGAATGCAGCATTGAAGGATTAGATTTAAAACAGGATGTCATTGATTATTGTAATAATATTGCACAAAAATTGAATCTTAAAAATCTGATTTTTCATACTGGGGACATTGCAAATTATTCTAAGACACAAAATCCAGATATTATTATAACTTTACATGCCTGTGATACCGCCACAGACTATGCTCTAAAATATGCAGTGGAGAAAAATGCTCTGGCAATTTTAAGCGTACCTTGCTGCCAGCACCAGATTAATTCACAATTGCAGGAAAATCAGCAGACTTCAGAACTTTTTGAACCTTTATTAAAATACGGTTTAATTCGTGAAAAATTTTCTTCTCTTTTAACTGATGGATTACGAGGAATGTGGTTGGAAGAGGGAGGATATAAAGTTCAGATGCTGGAATTTATTGATGAAGAACATACCCCAAAAAACATTTTGATAAAAGCAATCCGAAAAAATAAAAAAGCTGAAAATTCAACTCCTGCAATTATTAAGGAATTAAATCTTCAGCCTGAAATTTGGAAATTATAATAATTTATTCTGAACTTACTTCAGAAATACTTCATTATTTCAGAACATTTTTCCATAAGAAATCAGCTATACCGCTGTTGTCATTATCTTTTTCTGTAACATAATCTGCAATCTGCTTAATAGCATCAAGACCGTTACTCATACAAACTCCAGCACCAGCAAGACGAATAAGACTTTCATCATTCATACTGTCACCAAAGCCCATGGTTTCTTCCACTTTAATTCCAATATGATTTGCCAGCCATGTAATTGCTTCTCCTTTACCACAATTTGGTGGAAGAATTTCTAGAAAATATGGCTTACTAGTAAAAATTACAGCTCTATTCCCAAATTCAGCTTTAAGCACTTTTTGTAATTTCTGTAATTCTTCAGGTTCACCTGGAACAAGCATTTTTGTAAAGCCCTGCTTTAAAAAATCTGAATAGTTTTCTACTTCAGCTCCTTTTAATCCACACAAATCTACATCAAGCTTAGTCCACTTAGTTTCTTTTTCGTAATAAATTGTGTCTGGAGTATAAACTTCGCTCTTTAATCCAACACTTTCTGCAATTTCGTTTGTTCTCAATAAAATATCACTTTCAACTTTTTTACAGAAAATCTGTTCATTAGCTTTTAGATCAAAAATGCTGCAACCATTAATTGCAATTAAAAATTTTCCCTGCTCACTACAGCCAATTCCTTCAAGATTTAATCGCTTTATAAACGGACGAATTGCATCTTCAGCACGACCGGAACACAAAACAATATAAATGCCTCGTTTAGCACATTCCTGCAAAGCAGCAACATTTTCATCACTAATTTCCCGGTTACTGTTCAATAATGTATCATCAAGATCTAAGGCAATAAGTTTAGTTGTCATAGCTTTTCCATGCATCAATAAATTCCATCATATATTGCTGAACATCATTAAACCATTTTTTTTGAAATTTACAAGCTTCAATACCAATATAACGGAAATGCCAGCATTCCCAACGGAAACCAGTTACATCTTCATAACCTTGTGGGAAGCTTAAACTCCAGCCATACTCTTCGCTGTGTTCATTAAGCCATTTTCCCTGACTTGTTTCTATAAAGGAATCTTCAATACTACCAAAGTCAATTGCAGTACCTAGCTGATGCTGGCTTGTTCCTTCCCGAGCAGATTCTCTTTCAGCTTCTTCAAGACCATCAATTCTTACCCATTTCTGAAAAAGATTTTTCTGATATTCATAAGAACGATAAGTTGAACTTACAAGAAGTGTAATTCCATCTTTTCTAGCTCCTTTTGCCATTTCTACCAGAGCAGCTTCTACATCAGGACGAAGAGAAAGGTCATTTCTGCTGATGTTATAATATTGATTTTTTACAAGTGGAACTAAATCTTTAGGAACATAAGTTTCACCAACATTATGTTTTTTATCGATTAAATAATATAAACTCAAATCATCCTGGCGAAAGTTTTTTTCAGCATCAAGAACCTTTTGCAAATCAGCAAGAAACTCATATGGATCACCATTTTTAAAATCCGCCTTAAAACGATCACTCATTGACATAAGAACATTATTCAATTTTAAAATCTGAGGATCAACTTTCTTTTCAGCTTTTGGCTGTTCAGTTTTCTTTACAGTATCATCCTTTTTATTTGACTTTGCAGTTGCACAAGAAAGGACAAGAGCTGTAATTGCAAAAATAGTTAATATTTTTTTCATATTTATTCTCCCTTTTTACTTACTTAATAATTAAATTTCCATTTTCAAGAATTGTTACTGATTCTTTATCGGCATAATTTATAGTAATTGTTGGTTCTCTAACAACTCCATCTAGATGAATAAGAGCTGGTGCATCATTATCATAATTTTCACCAATTGCAAAATGACAAGTGTGAAATGCTTTTTCATCTTCCAACATATTACCAGTAATTTGGGCAGCAGGATTAAGACCAATTCCAAGTTCACCAATATTTCTGGCATTACGTTTATAAACAGGTGCCTGTTCCGGTTGCAATTTTTTCTCTTTTTCCATTAATGCAGGCTTTGATTCTGCTTCTGTAATTGTTTTAAGAAGTCTTTTTGCACTGGCACCACCAGTAATTGAGGTTACAAATCCTTCTTCAACAACACATGTAATTGGTTCTTCCAAAAGTGCATCACCATCTGAAAAAGTCATAGAACCATCATAAACAATTACACCATTTGTTTTACCGACTACAGGACTAATAAAAACTTCACCTGCCGGAATATTTCCACCCGAACCAGGTTTTGTAAAATCTCCATCATCAAAAAGCAATTCTCTTCCCTGAATATGGATTTCAACATCAGTTCCACCTGGAGCAGTAACATGAACACTTTTTGCCCCATCAAAAATCTTTTTAAGATTTACACATCTCTCTTTCAATTCTTCGTAATCGATGTTAGCCGTTCTATTAAGCATATCTTCAGTTATACCAGGAGTCCAAATTGCACGCATTGTTTTTTTTCCATCCAGCAAATAATCAAAAATATGAGGATATTTTTGACCATCTTCCGCAACATAAGGATTTGTCTGGGCTTCAGCATCTTTTCCAAGTTTAACATTTGAAATTGAAAAACATACATCTGGCTCAGTTTTTATTGCTGCAATAACTTCGGGATTAGCATTATCAAAACTAGTTTTATCGTTTTGAAAAATAAGAGTTGGAATTGCTTCAAGTTCACTGGCAGCAAGATATAATTCCTGAGCAATAGAACTTGTAGCGGGATTTGCAATTATTAATAATCTTTCCCCTTTTTTTATATCAACAACATCTTGAACAACTACCTGAGCCGCTGATCTGTCTTTTTTATTTAATGATTTTTTTGCAAGTTTTTCTAATTTTCCAAATTTTATTAATTCCATAATTCCTCCCTTATGAAACCTATTTATCTAAATCTAACAAAATATCAAGGCTAAATTGCTCCCTCGACATATGAACCGCTACAAGATTACCAGTTTTCTGAGCTTCAATATCAATCTGCTGACACATTCGATATAAGAATGAATTTTCATTTGGAGTATCTTGCATTAATGTAGGAATAACAGAATATATGGTTGTTGATCCATTATTTCGTTTTGTTTTAAAAAGCAAATATACAGTTTCTTTCTGCACCTTTTGATTTACATAATAAACTCTATCTGCTGTAAGTAAAAATGTTCCGTCTGCTTCAGATTCACTAAAAAATACTGTTTTAAAAGAATCAACCAAAGAATTGCCATTTACCTTAAATCTTAAAATGGAAGGTTCTCTATCTGTAAAATTTGCAGAATTTAACTGAGTCTGATTTGATTGTACAATATTTGCATTTTGTTCTTTTAAATCATTTAAACTTTGTAATATTTCCTGCAAAAGAAGTGTAGTGGTAAAATCAGAAGTACTTGTTCCTGTTCCCAGCAAAGAAGAAATATTATCAAAAAGACCAGAATTATATAATGATGAAACATCAGATGCACTGAGACTGCTGTTTGTTAAAGATGAAGTTGCCAATGTTGATAAAGTTTTTGCAGCAGTTGTGGTGGAAGTAGATGTGGTATTTGAAGTTTGGGAATTTGTTGTTGTACTACTTTCAGTTGAAGACTTTGAATTATACCCTGGCATCTGAGGCTTGTAATATGGAGAGCCCATAGAAGGCATAGATGGCATTGCAGGAGAACTTACACTAGGCATTTCTGGCATAGAAGGCATTTGTATCTGCTGTGCAAATAATGCTGAGGAAGAAATTACAAATAAACATCCAAGGAACTTAAAGAATTTATAATTGTGCAAGACTTTCCTCCACAATTTCCAAACGTTGAGTTAACTGTGCAATTGTTTTTTCAAGACGATTTCTTTCTTTTTCAAGCTTAGTTTTTGGATCATCTCCTCGTCTTTCACTAGCTTTCTGCTTCATCATTTCCCGAACAGAAGAAGGGCTTTTTCCCCCTTGCATAAATTCCTGCTCAATATTTGCCCGGTCATCTTTTTTCTTAACAGATGCTACAGTTTTCATATTTTCAAAACCAATAGACGGATTTACCTCTACAGCACCAACTTTACGAATATCTTTTTCTGCACTACGAGGAAGACACAAAACTCTATCAATATAATCTTCATAACGAATATTATTTTCTTTGCAAAGTTCCCAGGCTTTGGCAAGTTTCTTACCAAATTCCTGCATAAGTTTTCCATTTTTTTCAAGATAATTTACTTTAATATCTTCAGTAAGTTCTTTTAATTCAGGACTATTTTCCCATCCAATTGAATAATATCCTTTTTGTTCTGCTAGTTGTAAAAGATCTCCAAATTTAGCCCAGAACCCCTGAGTGTGAACCTTACATGGAGAACAATATCCAGAATCATATTTCTGTTTTTCAACAGTTAGAAGATGATGAGTATATTCATGAACTGCAGTATAAATCAACTGATTGTCAGAACTAAAATTTTTATTATGAAGGAAAATTTCATGAGTATCTGGCTGATAAAAACCATTTACACGTTTGCTTTCTTTTCCTGTCTGAATAACAGAAAAATCTATTTCAGTATTTTCAAGCTCAAGTAAAATCGATTTAATTTTTTCGTTGTCCATTTTTCCCCTCTAATTTAAATAACCCAATGTATTCAAAATTACAGCCCCAGCCACAGTTGCTGCTGTTTCTGTTCTCATAATTCTTTGTCCCATGCCGCTACGAATATAACCCTTTTCTTCCAGCAAGGCTCGTTCTTTATTTGTCCAGCCACGTTCACTACCAATTGCGGCAAAAACCATTTTACCTTCAGAACATGGATTTTCACAGCTCATACAAGGTAAATCTGTCATAGCTTGTTGCAAAGAACACTTTGGATTCACATTATCCAATGCCAGACGCAAAATATGATGAGAGTGTTCCTTAGTGGCATGGTCTTCTAAATAAGCTATACATTCTTTTAAGGTTTTATGAAGAAATAACTCAGGCACATGAGTGCTTCCAGCTTGCACAGTTCCGTCTAAAAGCATTTTATATGCACTGCCTTTTTCAACCAATGTAGATTGCATATAAGATTTTTCGCCTAACTCTGTTCCTGTTAAATGAACCTCTTTTACACCAAGGGCCGCAATGTCCCGTAGCAAGCGCTTTAACTGAATTGGACGAGGAAAACCAATTATCATTTTAAGATTATATAAAGGCTTTCCTTCTGATTGGGGCTCAAAGGTAAAAAAAATGTCTTCATCAGAAATATCTGTAATAGTAGCCGTACCAGCTTTTCCATCAATTATTCCAGCTGTAAAGGTATCACCAGCTTTTTTATGAAGAATTTTTACAATATGCTCCCCACGTTCATCCTTTTTGGAAAGTGGTTTAGTAATTTCTTCTGCACTAAACAGACAAATATTCATTCAATACCCTTAAAAATTTTTCTAGCTAAACATATTAATTTTTTTAAGAATTTTCGAAAGCTGCTCTTTTTCAACTAAATCAACAGGTCTTCCCTCTGTAAACTTATGAGCACTTTCAGAAAAAGAACCCATTGTTATACATACGCCATTATCACATTTAGCATCCCGCATTTTAGAATGGAATTCCCGAACATTAATATCACCAATAACAGTCTGTGTTCTATAAAAACGGAATAAGGATTTTGATTCCCATTTGTTACTTTCTACAGAACAACTGATTTCTACAGATTCAGTTGCAACTGCAACATCTTCAACTTTTACAAATGCATCTTTATAGAATAACTGAATGATTTTACGACAAATAGCAACAAAATCACTAGTTCCAGAAAGCATATAAACTTGCAAATTCTGATTCTGATTCAACTCTTGATATCTAGAAACAAGGTTATCCACATCTTTATATCCCGACTTTACAGCTTGAATCTGTTTTAATAAAGCAAGCCCACTAGAAATATTATGTAAAGCAATATAATCATTTGCACATCTATATTTCAATTGAAGCAAAGTTTGTTCTGGTACATTCTGAAGTTTAAATGCAATTTCATAATCGGCAATAGCAGATTTAAAATCTTTCTGGCGTTCATGCATTTTTCCAGCCTCAAGACAAGACAAGGCTCCAAATTGTGGATCTGGACGCAAATGCATAAACACTTTAATAGCTTTATCACCATGACCAGATTCACTCATAGCAACGGCCATATCATAAAGCAATTCTTTATTTTCAGGATGTTCGTCCAATGCTTTTTTCAAAAATGGAAGAGATTCCTTATATTTTTGACATTTAAACAAGCTCATTCCAAGATATTCATTTGAAGCTCCATTTTCAGGTGCCAGCAATTTACATTTTTTAAAACACACAACAGCCTTATCATAAATCTGCTTCAAATACATTGCTTTTCCCAAAGAGAAATTAGTTTCAAAAGAATCAGGATTTTTCTTTCCAGAAATTAAAAGCGAATTAATTGCATCATCAAGTCTATTTAAATTTAATGCTGCAATACCCATTCTTTGCGTGCTCTTGGCAATATCAATTTCAGGATGAGCAGCAGAAATATCATACAAAGTTTTATAAACACCCCAAACTTTTTCCCAATTCTTATCTTCAAAATATAAATCACCAATGCCTTCCAATGCCATTACATTATGAGAATCGTGACTTAATTTTTTTTCATATTCTTTAATTAAAGCTGCAGAACCCTTTCTCTGTAGATTAATACTTCTTTTTTTAGCAGATCGTTCCTGCTTAGAAGTCCCTTTAATAAACATCAAAAGAACTACAAATAATGCAGTTATAATTATGACGATAAGAACTGGAATTATCATTTCATCTTGTCCTTTACCATAGAAGCAATTCTTTCCATAGCAATTTTAATTTTATTAATATCTGTTGCGTAACAGCAGCGAATAAAGCCTTCTCCACCTGCACCAAAACAAGTTCCTGGTACAACGGCAACATTATGTTTTTCAATTAATTCGGTGGCGAAAGCTTCAGAAGTCATTCCTGTTGGTCGGATATCTGGGAACATATAGAATGCACCTTCTGGTTCAATACAAGGCAAGCCCATATCAATAAAAGCTTTATACATTAAATTACGGCGTTGCTGATAACTTATACGCATTTTTTCTACATCGGCCCAGGCATTGCGCAAACCTTCTGCAGCACCATACTGACTGAAAATAGGAGGACAAATTGAATTATAAGCATGAAGTTTGCAACACTGAACCAATAAATCATGGGGAGCACAAATAAAACCAATACGCCAGCCTGTCATAGCAAAGGCTTTTGAAAAACCATTGAAAATAATGGCATAATCTTTCATGCCAGGGAACTGACCAATTGAAACATGCTTATTTTCACCGTAAATCAGTTCACAATAGATTTCATCACTTAAACACCAGATTTCGTGTTTTTTTACAACTTCTGCAATTTTTTCCAATTCACTGGCAGGAATAATTCGACCAGTAGGATTACTTGGAGAACAGAACATAACAGCCTTTGTTTTTTCTGTGCAGGCAGCTTCAATTTGCTGGGCAGTTGGGAAAAAGTTGTTTACAGATGTATCAAGATGAATTACCTTTGCACCACATAAATCTGCCAAGGGCTGATAGTTTACATAGCAAGGTTCACAAACAATAATTTCATCTCCTGGATTCAAAATAGAACGGAGTACAATATCAAGACCTTCAGAGGCACCAACAGTTGGAAGTATTTCTGTCTGAGGATCATAATCCATATTATAACGACGCATGTATTTTGCAATCTCTTCACGAAGTTCAATTAATCCCCAGTTTGAAGTATAAGATGTATGTCCCTTTTCAAGATGATAAAATGCTTCTTCACGAATTACCCATGGAGTTGGAAAATCTGGCTCACCTACACCAAGAGAGATAATATCATCATGACCAATACACAATTCAAAAAATTTACGAATCCCAGAAGGTGGGATTTCACACATTTTAGTACAAAATTTATCTTTTCTATTATTCATTACTATATCCTAAATTAAGCATGCATTTCACGCTTGTCGCATTCATCTTCTACATAAACAATATCATTTTCTTTATATTTCTTTAGAATAAAACTAGTTTTTGTAGAACGAACTCCATCCAAAGTTGAAAGCTTTTCACTTACAAACATTGCTACTTCACGTAAGTTGTCGCCTTCAATAATAACCTTTAAATCGTATCCACCACTCATTAAATAAAGAGAGCGAACCTGTGGAAAACGATAGATTCTGTCAGCAATAGCATCGAATCCATGTTCCCGCTGTGGTTGAACCTGAATCTGGATTTCTGCCAAAACTTTGTCTTTCGCGACCGCATCTTTTTCCGGATTTACAATGGCGGCATATCCTAATACTACTCCGTCGTCTTCAAGCTTTTTAATGATTGACTGAACTTCTGCCACTGTTTTTTTAGTCATAGCTGCAATATCTTCTGCTGATAATCTGGCATTTTGACGTAATAAATTAAGAATTTCTTCCATAATAATTTTGCCTCCATGTATATTTTTTAAATAACATACAGAGTTTATTTTACCTTTAAATGAATAATTTTACAATCTAGAGGGGAAAAACTTTTTTTGTCAAGATAAACATGTATCTGGTTATACCGTTTTCTTCCTTCCACAAAGTACTACTGCTGCAAAAATTAAAAGAATTCCCAGCACTTTTACTAAACTAAGCTCTTCTTTCCACAAAAAGATTCCTATAAGACAGCCTACAAGAGGTTCAATTGTAACAATAATGGCGGCATGACCTGTTTCCAGTCCCCTTAAACCAAAGGTATATAAAATATAGGGCAGCACAGTACAAAAGAAAGAAATGCCCAAAAAGAAGAATACAGATTTTAGATTAAGATTTTGAACCACAGATGGTAAATCTCCAAATGGCAAAAGACTTACTGCTGAAAAAACAAAAGTATAAAAAGTAACAGTAAGGGAATCATATTTTTCCAATGCGTAACGACTGAAAATTGAATATAAAGCGTAACCTAAGCCGGCACATAATCCTATAAGAATTCCTCTGCCGCTAATATAAGAATTACCACTTCCCAGCCCCGTAACCATAACACAGCCAGCCATGGCAAACACAACAGCAATTACTTTGGGAAAGGAAAAATCTTCTCCAAAAAGGAAAAATGAAAATATCAGAACAAAAATTGGAGAAGTATACAACAAAATTACAGCAACAGAAGCTCCAATTTCCAATATAGAACGGAAGTAGCAGACAGAAAAGAATGTTAGACTTATTATCCCTGTCCCCATAAACATCCACAAATCTTTTAATTCAATTTTAAAAAGACTTTTATCTTTAAAAAATATAAACAGAAAAAGAATTACTGCAGAAATAAGAGCCCTGCATAACATAATACTTAAGGTTCCAAAGCCTGCAGTATCCAGAGTTTTAAGGAAAACCGAAATAGTCCCCCATAAAACTCCGGCCAAAATTGTGCTTAATGTATACTTCATAAAACTTACCTGTAAAAATTATTTTACCCTGTAAGTTTCTGGTGCTCCTAAATATGAATAGGGCATTTTATATTCACTTGAATGAATAAGGATTTTTTCAAGTACAATATTTGGAGTTACAGGATAAATACGTAATGTATTTAACCCTTTTTTACAATTTTGGTAAACAGTAGAAATACGGATATTATTAGCAATATCGGTACCCCATACCACATTATTATCACCAACTGCAAAAGCTTTTGAATCTACTGCATCTTTAAGCAATTTTTCTCCATTTACTTCTACAATAAACTGTTCTTTATTATCTTTGTAAGCAGGATTGGAAGGATTCAGATAAAAATCAAAAGCACATACATCATCTTTTTCTGCAACAAACTCATACTGGACAAATGGAGCATTTTTTCCCTTTTCATAACTGTTGATAACAGGGAAGGCTTTTACTGCAGATAAAGTTTTTCCATAACCAGGCAAAATCTTAAATTCGGCGCCGTCTTTTCCAGTACCAAGGGCGGTAAAATGTTCTGCTTCCATACTGATATAAGAAGTTGTTTGGATGAAAGTATTCTTTTTAAAATTTGACCCTGTCCCTTTTGTCAGATTTTCAGGCTCTTCTGCAAGGATATGAACAAAAACAGTATCACGGCCATCATCACCATTAATTACCAGCACTGCATTCTTGCATTTTGCTGATTCTAGATTTTTTCTATCCACAGTCAATGTAATTTTCTTAAGCTGCAAGGTACTGTCATCTTTAATGTCCAAAGCAAGCCAGTTTTTAGCACCATCATCCTGTAATTCAATTTTCCAAGCCAAATCAGTTTTCCATTCACAACAAAGGCCCAGGTTTACAACAACTTCTGTTACCTCAGGATTTCTAAATGCATCACTATAAAGATGTTTATTTGTCCATTCCTGACCACTTGTAACAGTTTCATTTCCTTCGACCCAAACTGCAAAACGACTTTTACGTGTTGGTTCCACATAAATATATGATGGATAACTATTCATTGCTTCACACCAGGTATTAAATCCAAAGTGTTCAGACCAGCCCATTGCATAAAAACGACCACCATCAACTTTATCATTTTCCCCAATTAGAGCTTTGTCATATGCAACACACTCCCGAACTTTGTCAGCATAAAGATTTGCACAAGTCATGTTATGTTTAGCAAACCATTTGTTTTTACCACTAAGCAGCTGCATTTTCAAAACATTCATTGTTCCACAAGCTGGATAAATAATCTGTGCAAAAATACCAGGATAACTAACTGATTTTTCAGTTTCTTTTTTCAACTTTTCAGCCGCAGCAATTATACTTTCTGCCCTTTCCAAAAGCTTATCTGCTTCACTAAAATTTACAGCGCTAAAAGTTTCAGGTTTAAGAGCTTCAGTTCTGCAAAGATGGGCAATTTTCGTATAACCATCAATAATATAAAATGCTGATTCTTTCTGCTCTGGTGTAAGTGATGAAAACTGTTTTTCAATCCATTTGCGTGTATATTCCTGTGTTGTTTCTTCATCACGGCTATATTTTTCATAATCATAAGCAAGATCCAGGAAGTAGGAAAGAGGAAATTCATTAGTCATAATATCCCCAACATTTACTATCCATAAATCACGAATTCCAAAATCATAAGCCCCACACATCTGTTCTTTTACCTTTGGAAGATATGATGTATTAATCCATTCATAACTGTATGGCCAGCCATGGTAATCAAAATGATAATACATACCATAACCACCCTTGTGATTACGCATCTTTTCAGTTGGAACAGTACGAAGATTACCATGATTATCATCACAAAGCATAAGTGTTACGCCCTCAAGTTCTGGATCATCCATCAAACCTTTTGTATGCTTATCACCATAAAAATATGGTTCAACTTCTTTATATAAAGCAAGCATTCTTGGTACAGACTGCAAATCTTTATTAACATACTTTTTGATAAGACTATTTTGTGTTTTAAGAACATCCCGAAGTAAATCAATATTATCTTTAAGAGTTGCATTCTGCATAATGGCAGTATCAGCTTCACCACGCATTCCTACAGTGATTACATTTTCAAAGCGACCATTACGTTTAAGACCATCTTCCCAGAATTTTGTTATACCCTTTTCGTTTGATCTGAAATTCCATGCATCTCCATAAATAGAATCTTTTCCACGAAGATGTTTATATTCCTCTCCAGCACGGCAGCAAGGTTCATGATGAGAAGCACCCATAATAACACCAAGTTCATCTGCCAATTCTGCATTTAATAAATCTGGACCATCATCACTAAAACGTGAAGCCCACATTGCAGGCCATAAATAGTTACCTTTGAGACGAAGCAATAATTCAAAAACATGTTCATACATTTTTGCATTTACGCCGCCAAAATTATGATTTGCCCAATTTCCAAAGGCAGGCCATTCATCATTAATAAAGAAACCGCGGAATTTTACAGAAGGTTCTTTAGAAACAAACTGCTGGTCATTTAATTCCATACAGTCTTTCTTTTCTGGCTGAATATTATCCCAATCTACAAGAGGACTAACCCCCATCATTTCTGAAAGATGGAAAAGACCATAAATAGCACCACGTTTATCGCTACCAGCAATTGTTATCAAATTTCCTTTTACACAGAAACCATAAACTTCATTTTTTCCGGTGATTTGATCCAAATCAACAATCCCCTGTGCAGAACAATCTTTAATAAGTGTACTGTTACATGCTGTACCAAAAATTAAAACTGGAGTTTCTTTGTTTAAATTTAAAACTTCTTCAAAAGAATCAATCTCTAAAATTTCTGGAATAAAACCAAAAACACGATTTACATCCTGACAAACTTTTGCGGCAATTTTCTTTACCCCAGATAATTCATTTGAACTACATACAAAACTCAACTTATTAGATAACTGCATAATGCCTTCCTTTATATTTATAACTTACATACTAATATACTACTGATAACGTATGCCGTCAACGAAAACCAATCCCACTCCCATCCCAACTTGCGTACCGCAACTCAAACAATCTAACCATAGCAAATCTCTCTCTAAAAATGCGACCTAATTTCGCTTTTGTTCACTATGGGTTAAATTGCAAGAGGACTTCCGAAGAAGTCCTCTTGTCAATTTGAACCTAATTTATCATGCGCAAAGCGTCATGATATAGCAAAATAGACTGCACAAGGCTTGCCCTTGTGTCAGGCTATTTCTTTTTCTGTTCAGAAGGCTTAGATTTAGCTCCTGCTACTGCAGCTGCCATTTTTTCCTGGGCCTTTTTCATATCATTTACCATTAAGATTGGCTGACCTGTTGCATCAAGACAATCTCTCCACAATGCTCCTTCTGGATCTACTGCATTTCTGTGAGCAGTAACAGCCTTAATTGGTAAGTGAACAAATTTATCATGAACAAGACCAATAACACATTTTGTTTTACCAGCCATCGCAGCATGAACAGCATTATTACCAAGTCGTTCACAATATACAGAGTCTGCTGCTGTAGTTACAGAAGCACGAACCTGATATGAAGGGTCAATATACTTCAAGTTGATTTCAATATTTTTTGCTTTGAAATATTTTTCAATTTCAGTTTTAAGGAATAAACCGATATCAGCAAGTTTTTTGTTTCCAGAAGCATCTGTAGCACCTGTAGAAGCCAGTAAATCCTGACCTGCACCTTCAGATACAACAATTACAGCATGACCACGTTTTGCAAGACGGCGTTCCAGGGAAGCTAAGAATCCGTTTTCTCCTTCCATTTCAAAAGGAACTTCAGGAATTAAACAGAAGTTTGTTTCATGACTAGAAAGGGCAGCATATGCAGCAATAAATCCTGCTTCACGTCCCATTAATTTTACAAGACCAATACCATTTATCTGGCTAAAAGCTTCCATGTGAACAGCAGCAACAGTTTCTTTTGCTCTCTGTACAGCTGTTTCAAAACCAAATGAACGGTCAATGAACATTAAGTCATTATCAACTGTCTTTGGAATACCAACAACAGCACATTTCATACTACGTTTTTCAACTTCACAAGCGATATCGTAAGCACCACGCTGAGTTCCATCGCCACCAATGATAAAGAGCATGTTAATACCATCTCTTTCAAGACAATCAACAATTTCAGAAACCCTCTGTCCACCACCACGGCTAGTTCCAAGGTATGTACCACCAATCTTGTGAATTTCATCAATAAGATAACGATCTAATTCGATTGGTTCATAACCTTCTTCTGCAAAGAAACCATGATATCCAAAACGATAACCTTTAATATTTTTAACACCATAACGAGTATTCAAACAACGTACAATTGCGCGAATAACGTCATTTAATCCAGGACACAATCCACCACAAGTACAAATCCCTGCTTTTGCATGTTTAGGATCAAAGTAGATTTTTTCTCTTGGACCTGCTTTTTCCATAAGGTTTGAAGAATCTAAAACGATAGGTTTTGATGTATCAAACACATTTACGTCATTAATAACAAATGATGTATCACGAACATAATTTGCTGTGTAATCACCATGTGCTGTTGAAAGTTTGATTGGAGACTGAATTGTACAAGGTCCCAATGTGTCAATTGTAAAGTCGAATTTTTCTTCCATATGAAAGACTCCTAATATAATGCGTGCTCTTGTTGTTTAATTAAATTTTTTCGATAGTATAGAATAAACCAGATATAAAAAAAAGTGAATAGGATAAGCCTTTAAAATGTATTATAATATTACAGATAGTTGGAGGTTATATGGCTACAAAAGCATTAACAAAACAATTGGCAGCTTCTAAAGAAGCTAGAAAATTTATTACAAGTGTTTATCTTTGGATGAGTATTGCACTATTATTAAGTGGATTAACTGCTTTTATTATTTCTAAAAATCAACCCCTTATTGATTTATTATGGAAAACAAAGTACACAATCATTGGAATTTTAGTTTTTGAAATTGCTTTAGTATGGATTATTACAATAGTGATAGAAAAGATTAGTACGGTTACTGCATCCATTTTATTTATTATTTATGCCATAGTAAATGGAATATCTCTTTCAGCCATCTTTATTGTATTTAAACTGTCTTCAATCACTTCAATCTTTTTGATTTCAGCTGGTATGTTTATCTGTATGTCTATTTTTGGTGCCTTTACAAAGTCCAGAATCAATTCATTTTACCGCTATTTTGTTATGACATTCTTTGGACTTGCAATTGCAGGCCTTGTAAATTTTATTTTAAAGCTTGATTTTATTTCAATATTAATTTCTGTTATTTCAGTATTCCTTTTTATGGGATTAACAGTTGTTGAAACTCAGAAAATTGTTAAAACATCACAGTTAGCAGATGATTCTGACAAATTTAAAAAAGCTGCAATCTATGGTGCATTGCAGCTTTATATAGATTTTATTGGAATCTTCCTTAACCTGTTAAAATTGTTTGGTCGGGAAAGAGACTAAAATTATTCTGCACTTAAAGCTTCCACAGGGTCCAATTTAGCGGCCCTTGAAGCCGGGTTATATCCAAAGAAAATACCAACCACAGCAGAGAACAGGAACGCACCAAAACACACTCCTAAGTTCAATGCAAAAGTCCAGTCCAAAATTAATACAGCAATAATGCTGATTATAATTCCAAATATAATTCCTAACACCCCACCGGTAACACTAATTGTTGCCGATTCAACTAAAAACTGCATTTTAATATCCCGTGGACTTGCTCCAAGTGCTTTTCTAATACCAATTTCCTTTTTTCTTTCAGTTACAGTAACAATCATAATATTCATAATTCCAATGCCGCCAACTAAAAGAGAGATTCCAGCAATTGCAGAAAGCAACAAGGCAACTGTTCCTAAAGTCTCTTCTGTTTTTTCAATCATAGTTGTCATGGATGTAATAGAAAGACTTTTTTCCGCCCCTGTTAATGCAGTTGCATAATTTTCCAAATCTTCAGCAATTTTCGAAGCATAATCTTCTGATAAAGCCTTTATAACCATTTGAGATGCAGTTGGATTAGGATTAATCTTTTTCTTGTAAAAGCCTGAAGGAACAAAACATGTTGTTTTACTCTGTCCCAACATTGTGTCTTTATCAGCAAGAATTCCTTTTACTCTAAATCCAAACTGAACTCCATTCATATCGAAGGTTACAAGTTTTCCAATTGCATCTCCCTCTGGAAATAAAATTGTAGCAATCTCTGAACCAATAATGATTTTTTGAAGTCCTTCCACATCATCTGTAATAGAAATAGATTCTCCTGTTTCAATTTCCAATGAATTTGCTTCTATATAACCACTTTCAATTGCTGTTACACTACAATTAGAAGAATTGTCTCCATAGCTTAAAGTCCCGCTGGAATTATAAGTAAGAAAAATTTCCTGTATATTGTCTATATTATTAAAAACCTTTTCCTTAAAAGCCTCATTTAAAGTTATAGACTTTCCGCCTCTTCTATAACGAAATCCAGAGGAAACCTGTATTAGGTCTAACCCCAAAGAACCAAATGAACTTTTAATATTTGCGGTTGCACTTTGCCCAATTGTTGTAATGATAATTACAGATGTAACTCCAATAATAACACCAAGTAAAGACAAAAAAGTTCTGATTTTATTATGTTTAAACCCTTTAAGGGCATACTGAAAATCCTCAAGCATAAACTTTACCATCCAATAATCTGATACAGCGTGGTGCTGAATTTCCTATTTTTTCATCATGAGTAACAAGAATTACTGTTGTTCCATTTCTATTAATTTCGTGGAACAATTCCATAACCATTTTACCTGTTCCCTGATCCAAAGCACCTGTTGGTTCATCAGCAAGAATCAATTTTGGTCGAGTTACTGTTGCTCGTGCAATTGCAACACGCTGCTTTTGTCCACCAGACAATTCTGAAGGAAGATGAGACAATCGTTCTCCCAGCCCCATTTGAATTAAAGCTTTTCTTGCCATCTCTCTTCTTTCCCCAATTGGCACTTTCTGATACCTTAAAGGAACCATAACATTTTCCAAAATAGAAATATTAGGCAATAAATTATACTGCTGAAAAACAAAACCAATAGTTTTATTTCTAAGTGTAGCCAATTGATTCTGACTCATCTTTGAAATTTCTGTTCCATTAATAATAACTTTTCCTGCAGTTGGCTTATCAAGACAACCAATCATATTCATGCATGTAGATTTTCCAGAACCAGAAGGTCCCATAATCGAAATGAACTCCCCTTCTTCCACAGAAAAAGACACATCATTCAAAGCAGTTACCAGAGTATCTCCCATCTGATACCTTTTAAACACATGTTCAAGTTCAATTACCTTATTCTTAAACATATTCAAGCTCCTTAAAATGGTCTTCCACCGGCAGGCATTCCACCACCAGGCATACCTCCACCAAATCCATTTTTGTTAGAATTTTCACTAGATTTTTGTTCACTTGAAGGAGCATCCTTTTTAGTACCAGAACGCACTTCTTCTGCCATATTCTTTAATTCATCACCGGGTTCTACACCAGAAATAATATTAATATATTTTGAACCATACATTTCATACTCAATTTCTAAGGTTTCTTCAGTACCATCTTTTAAAACTTTCTTTACAATTGGTCGTTTGTTTTCAAAACCAAGAACATTTTTACTTACAAGTACCAAAGTTTTTGGAGCAGTAATTTCAATTGTTCCTGTAAATGAAAAGCCAGTAAGAATTTCCTCTGGAGGATTGTCAATTCTAATATCAGCATCAAAAACTGTTGAACCACGACTAGTTACTGTACCAACTCCAGAAAAATAAGATACATATCCTTCCACTTTTTCAGGATATGCAGGGAATGTAAATATTACTTTTTGATTTAAAGCCAGTTTCGGAATATCAGTTTCTGCAATTTCTACAGTTGCTTTTAAATAATCCCTATTAATGATAGTTGCAATTTCATTTTTAGCTTCAAGATAATCACCTTCACGAACAGAAAGCTTTGCAATAATTCCATCAAAACGTGCAATACATTTTTTATCTTCCAATTCTTGTTGTTTTACTTTAAGCTGCATTTCCAGCAATTCAACTTCTTTTGGAGATGCATTTAATTTTTTCTGAGCAATCTGCTGATTAAGATTTGCAATATTATACTGTTGTTCCAGGTCTGACATTTTACAAATAACGTCACCTTTTTTTACCCTGTCCCCTTCCTTAAAATATACCTTTTCAATTGTACCACTAGAAGAAGCTGTCATTTGCTGTTGTTCAGCAGCAGAAATATTTCCAGAAATTTCAATTGTATTTTCATAAGTTTCTGTAAAAACTGTATACGTTACATCAGTCTGACTTTCCTGGTTTTTACAAGATACCAGCATTAATGTTGTCAAACCTAATAAAACTGCAAATTTTCCATTCTTTTTCATTTTATCTTTCCTTCATTATCACAAAATTCTCAATTAATTACTGTTCAATAAACAGTTTCTGCACTTCAATGTTGTACTGTATTTTTTTAATTCTATTTTTAAGCAAATTAATATATGCCTTCATATACTGATTATCTGCTTTTATATATTCTGTTTTATTAATTATTCCAGACTTATAAGCACGACTCATTTCATCTCGAACCTCTTTATAATAAGTTATCTGCTCATTCAAAAGTTCCGATTCCCATTTTAATGTTTCAGCCTGGTTTTCATAACTTCTCTTACTTGAACTATATTTTTCATAAGCGTCTTCTACATCAAGCTGCTCTAATCTGGCATCCAAAACACCATTTTGTTTAGTAAGTTTCTGAGTTTTCCATCCAAATGGATTAATTGAAATATTAAATCCTAAGGAAGTGTTACCTTGTTCCGAAAGTGGAACTGACAAATCAAGACCCAAACCAAGACCACCCCAGGAAGTTTCAAGTCCAGTTCCAATTGATTGGGAAACTACATTATCCTGCTTTGCCTGACTATATTTAACATTTCCGCTTAAAGTCCATTGTTTATTTGCAGCTCTTTTTAATTCACCAAGTTCCTGATTATAAAGTGCCTGACTAATTTGTGTAAAATTATTAATATCAAAACTGGAAAAATCTAAAAGCTCCACATTTGGCACACTTGTTACTAAATAATCAACCTCATAACCACACTTAGCTGAAAAATCCGAAAGCAGATTTTTTAATTCTCTGTAAGTTATTTCACAATCATTGTAGGCAGAATCTTTTTCAATCTGTGCAATTCTATATTTTGATGATGTTTTTGAATAACCATTTACAACAACTTCATCAAATTCCACAAGTTTATCAAGATAAGTCTCTCTATTCTGCATTAATGTTGAAGCTTTATCATAAATACCTTGGATTGCAGAAAGAAAATCACCTTCGACTCCACGCTCCTGTTTACTTAAATTATCTCTAGCATTCTGCAAACTTCGAGCAGTTTCTAAGTTTGTTATTTTACGATTTTCACTATTTCCCGTAATGATATCTGCAGAAACTTTTACATCTGTTCCTTTTACTGCAAATCCATCTTCTTTTATTTCAGAAGGCATAGAGGCTGTCACAGCAAGATTGTTTAAATCTGGAATTGTTACAGTTGCACTTGGCGTAAGTGAAACATCAGTACCAGTATCAGTAAAAGATAGTTTTCCATTTCCAGAAGAAAGATTTACTGAAACACCATTTTTAATGGTTGACTGTTCACTAGAAATTTCAGCTGCTTCCATTTTAATCTTCATACGTTCAAGACTATTATCAGATGCAGAAAAACCTTTTAGCAAATCTTCATATGAAGCTTCTTTTGTTGAAAAGAATTCTTCATCCATAAAACTTTGTCCGCTTAATAAAGCAGAAAAATACATAAATGCTGTTAATACCAAAATTATCTTTTTCATATTCATCAGCAATTATAACAATAATCATTTTAATAATGTACATTTAGAACAAATTGTTATTAGTGAAAACAAAATTTTATATTTTTATAGACTTATGAGTTTTTTTTTCTTATATTTATATGTATAAAATATTACAAAATTTTCTTTAAATCGAGGATAACAGATATGACAATTAAACCTTTAGCAGACAGAGTACTTGTAAAAAATGACAAAGCTGAAACAAAAACATCAAGCGGAATTATTATTCCAGAAGTAGCACAGGAAAAAACTCAGACAGCTACAGTTGTTGCTACAGGCCCTGGAACTGCTGATGAAAAAATCACCGTAAAAGTTGGTGATAGAATTATGTATGATAAATATGCAGGAACACAGGTTAAGATTGATGGTGAAGATCATCTTATTCTTAAAATGAGTGACATTATTGCTATTATCGAAGCATAATAAACTTTACTGATTTATTTTTTCTTTTAATAAAGAAGCACGGGCGTTACCAGGATAAATTGCAGCGGCGTACTCTAATGAGCGCATTGCATTTCTTCGGTCGCCCTTTTTTATGTAAATTTCTGCTAATCTGCAGTGCATTTCTGATCTAAGATAATTGCTGCTTTCCCGTCCAATTGTTTTTGAATACAATTCCAAAGCTTCATCCAATCTATTTGTGGAATAATATGCATCAGCTAAATTCATACAAGCACCAGTTGAAACATAGGGCGAAACATATTTTTCTTCTACATGTCCACCACTTTCATAAACAACATATTCATATAATCTGAATGTTTCAGCATATAACCCTTGTCTTGCAGCAAAATAGGCCGCAAATTCAGCCATTTTTAAATCAATTTTTGTTATCACATTCTGAAGCTGCATCCAAAAATCTCCAGAGCGATCAAAATCATAGGTATTCACCATATATTTATAAAATAATTCATAAGCTTCAGTATACTGATCAGTTTTCAAAAGATAATTAAGAGTATATTGAACCAGAAGATTGTGAAATTTTACTTCCTGAGTATAGTTATCTTCAAGCATAGTCCACAAATCGGCAGTTTTCTGTTTTTCTGTAAATGATGAATCAATTTTATATTTCATATCTAACTGCAAAATAGAAAGATATGGATTTTTTTCAATATTCAAAGCCTTTTCAAGACGAGAGGCCGCTTCTGACAAAGGAATAACACGTCTACTATCATATTTTTCCATTTCAAGACTAGCTAACCCCATTTCCCGCAATGTTTTTTCTTCTTTTGTTTCATATCTCTGTTCATTTGATTTATAGGCAAAATCAGAATATAAAGCTAAACCATCCTGAAATGTAGGCCATTGATTCACTGTATATAAAAGTAAATCATAGGCTGTATTAGTATCATCTGTATTATTGGCATAAATAATGCTATTAGTTGTTATTGTCTGTAATAAGTCATTTTCTTCCTTAGTAACTATCTTAAAATCCTGAAGATTATCTGTAATTTCTTTTCTGGCATCATTTGCTTTTTCAACTTCTGAAACTGCCATATAAGAGTCAGATTCCAAAGCAATTAATTGAATTTTTGAAGGGTGTTCTTTTTTTCCAGATTTTAAATTTGGATAAACATCAATAAATCTACGAGCCGCAACAACTGCTTCTGCCGCATCATAATAACGTCCACCATCAAAAAGCACCATTGCCCAGAAATAGGCATCGTCACCATCCGAAAACTGCTTTGGAGAAAGTGCGGCGGCATTTTCATAATTTCCCATATTCAAATGATATACAGCACAGTTTCGCATCCATATTGAATCTGCAGCAGCTTTATATGCATCAAAATAAATTTCATAAAATTTTGGATCTTTATAATATTCTGGATTTTCCTGAGAATTAACCTTTTCCCGTTCAATTCGTAATACAGCTTCTGAATAAATGGAACCATACTTTGTCCCCCTTAATTCTTCACTTTTTCTTGCTGCCTCGTTTACCCGGTTATGTCTTATTAAAAAATTAGAATAAATTGCAGTTAATTCCTGATTATGGGGATTTTTTTTAAGAGCTCGTTTCAATAGTTTTTCGCAAAGTTTTTCTTCACCAATCTGGGAATAACGCTTATACAAGCCAATATAAGACCAGCTGTCATAAGCAACTTTTTCAGTTCGTTTTAATTCTTTTATGGCAGATTTAAAATCTCCTTCCGCAATATAAGAATCAATAACTTCAAAGTACAATGTTAACGACTTTTGCTCCGCCTTCATTTTGCAAGAAGACAGAGCAAGAGTTATTGTGAGTAAAATAATAAAAATAGAAATGATTGATTTACGAAGCTTTACCATTCTTTCCTATTTTATCAAGCACTGCGTTAATAAATTTATAGGAATCATCGGTGCCGTATTCTTTTGCAATATTAACTGCTTCGTCTATTACAATTCCAGCCTGAGCTTCTGGGACAAATACTAATTCATAAATAGAAGTTCTCAGAATAGCCAGTGTAACTTTATTGATACGATCTTTACTCCAGTTTTCAGACAAATGATCCTCAATCAGTTTGTCTATTTCACTTATATGTTCAATTGTTCCTGCAATTATTAAACTTGCAAATACTTTTGAATCCTGAGGATCCATTGTATTAGATTCCTCTGGTGTGTTATCAACATCAGATTTTGTCCATGAGAATGTAAGTAAGTCTTCTAAACTGGCTTGTGTTACATCCCATGAATAAACTGCCTGAAAAGCTAAAATTCTGCCTTTTCTTCGTGACACCTTAGTTCCCCCAGGAAAGAAGCTTATCTAAATCAGCACCAGTTTTTTTGTCTTCCACATATTCTGGTTTATTTAATTCATCGGCAACCTGCTGTGCAGCAACCTGAAGGTACTGCATCTGCTTCTGCTGTGTAAGACTCTGTTTAATGTAATCATAAACTGTTACTGTTGTTTCTGGCTGAACTACATCACTTAAAGCAAGCATTTTTGCTGCATATTTCTTTTCCAAAGTAAGGAATCTGTAATCAGATGTAGTTTCATTTACATCACAAGTAAAACCATCTTCTACAGTAAAAAGTGCAGAAAGATTTTCAAATGTCATACTTAAGCTTTCTGCATATTCCTGTCTTTTTGGAATAAGCATTTCACCAGCCTGGAAACCAGATCCTTCTTTATTTGCCTGGGTAATAAGATCCTGAACTGAAAGCTTTTTAGCATCATATTTTGCTTTAAGATCATTTGCTTTGATTTTTGCCGCTTCTGCATTTGAACCTTTTGGAACAATAACCATGAAAACTTTAATCATATCATTCCAAACAAATGATGTTTTATTGCTTTCATATGCCTGACGGATTTCTGTATCAGTTGCTGCTACAGCCTGAATTTCTTTCTGTTTCTGAGAAACAACATACTGCTGTGCAATCAACTGTGTTTTAAGATAAGCCTTATATTCAGCAACGTTCATTCCAACCTGTTCTGTAAGAACCTGGTCTAAAGTTTTTCCCTGCTGTTTTACAAGTAAATCATTTAATTCTTTTTCTGTAACTATAGCTCCAACAGATGCCTGCATTTCCTGCATGAAATACTGATCTACTGTGCTATCTGGAATTGTAATACCAGCTTTTGTTGCAGCCTGAACAACAAGTTTTTCTTCTTTCAAAGCTTTAAGAACTACTTTCTTTTCCTCAAGTGAAAGTTTTCTTCCAGCCTGTTTTTCATAAATTCCACAACGATTTTTTAACTGTTTAACAGTAATAGATTCCGATTTATTATATTTTACAACAGAAAGAACCTGTAAATCATTCTGTGCAAAAATTGCTCCAGAAACTATAAATAACATTACTAAAGAAAGTGCTAATTTTTTCATATACGTAATTTCCTTTTCCAAATATTATTCTTCGACATATTGCCGCTTTGTATATATCCTTATAACCACAATAAAAAAATGGGGTTACAAGGATTTTATTTCTTTTAAGAGAATTCCTTAGTTCTTATCAAGTGGTAATCCACCAGAAATTGTAGCACGAATACGGCGAACACCGGCTGAAGATGACTGTTCCTTTTCAATTTTGAAGTCACCAATCTGAGCAGTGTGCTGAACGTGTGGGCCACCACAAACTTCTTTAGAGAACCAGTCGTTCTTTACATCGCGACCAATTGTGTAAACCTTTACATCTTCACCATATTTATTTGTAAACAAAGCACGAGCACCTGCAGCCTGAGCGTCTGCCAATGGCATAACTTCCATAGTAACTGGCAAGTCTTCCTTAATTTTTTCGTTTACAATTGCTTCAACCTTTTTAATTTCTTCTGGAGTCATTGGACGTTCAAAAGTGAAGTCAAAGCGCATACGTTCTGCGTTGATGTTTGAACCTTTCTGAGAAACCTGAGGTCCAAGTACAGTAACCAATGCCTGCTGCAACAAGTGAGTTGCTGTGTGATATTTAGTAGCAGCTTCTGACTGTTCTGCAATACCACCTTTAGCTTTTCCTGCTTCTGCAGTTTTTGAAGCTTCCTGATGCTTGCGTTCTGCTTCTTTGAAGCCTTCTACATCAACTGTAAAGCCATTTTCAGCTCCAAGTTCCTGTGTAAGTTCCAAAGGATATCCGTATGTTTCATACAAGTTGTAAGCTACTTTACCAGAAATAATTTTCTTTGGATTTTTCATAAGATTTGGAAGCATTTTCTGGAATTCTGCTTCACCCTTCTTAAGAGTCTGGCGAAATTTTGCTTCTTCTGCTGTAAGTTCCTTGTAAACTTTTGCAGAGTTCTGTTCCAATTCTGGATATGCATTTTTGAAGTTTTCTACAACAACAGCTGCAACTTCTGCCATAAAGTCTTTATCAATTCCAAGCTTCATTCCGTGACGAACTGCACGACGAATCAAGCGGCGGAGAACATAACCAGCACCTACACGGTCTGGAGTAACACCTTTCTGGTCACCAAGAATGAATACTGAAGAGCGGGAATGGTCGGCAATAATACGAACTGACTTGTCTTTTTCTTCGTCTGTTCCGTAAACATAACCGCCAGCTAATTCACCAATTTTCTGAATAATTGGCTGGAATACTTCTGTAAGGTAAACAGATGTTTTTCCCTGAAGAATACAGTTAGTTCTTTCAAGACCCATACCTGTATCTACATTCTGTTTTGGAAGTGGAACCAAAGTTTTTTCGTCTACGCGGTTAAACTGCATAAATACGTTATTCCAGATTTCCATCCAGTTTGCAGAATCTGTACCTTTATTTGAACCTGCAGGTGGAAGACCTTCTCCAACCCAGTAGAAAATTTCTGTATCTGGACCACAAGGACCTGTTGGACCAGCTGCCCACCAGTTGTCACTAGCTGGAAGATAAGCAATTTTATCTTCTGGCATTCCAACAGCTTTCCAGAAGTTTGCAGCATCTTCATCACGAGGAGCATTATCATCTCCTGCAAATACTGTTACAGAGATTTTTCTTGGATCAAGAGCGAGCCAGTCTTTTGATGTAAGGAATTCATATGAATAGGCAATTGAATCTTTTTTGAAGTAATCTCCCAAAGACCAGTTCCCAAGCATTTCGAAACAAGTTAAGTGAGATGGGTCACCTACTTCATCAATATCACCAGTGCGGACACATTTCTGATAGTCTGTAAGGCGAGTTCCAGCTGGATGTTTTTCACCAAGCAAATAAGGAACTAAAGGGTGCATTCCCGCAGTTGTAAAAAGAACTGAAGGATCATTTTCAGGAATTAAAGACTGTCCTGAAATTTCAACATGATTTTTAGATTTAAAAAACTCAATATATTTTGAGCGAAGTTCATTAGCGTTCATAACTTTTAATTATATCGAAAAACTTCGCTATTGTAAACGATTAGTGCTGACGGGTTAATGTTAAAATCTCACCATCGGCTGTAAAACAATCCAATGGAGTAAAACTAACTGGAGCCATTGTTAGAGAATCATAATCCGTAACAATCTTTTCTTTTTTTGACCCACGAAGGGTTTCTGTTTTTGTACCAAAAGACAATTCGTAAGCTGGTTCCAAAACAGAAACATCCTTGTTAGAACGGAATTGTATAATATTATGATTTCCTGCTTGTAAAAAGGAATAAATTCCAGATTCTTCCACAGCATTTGCACGTAACAGATAAACTGAATCTTTTAATGATATTACAAGCTCTGCATTATCTGCACTCCAAACACAAGTATCTTTTTCCATCTCTCTTTGGAACACAGACTTTTCTATTTCCTCAGAATCCTCATAAGCACTTGTAACAGGAAGACGTTTGTATGTACCATTCCACAAGTCATCCTGCTTAATAACAAGGTTTACATCATCCCAGGTTGTAATACGAATCTGATCCATACCTAAAAGACCAATATCAATTTTTCTATGAAGATTAGCAATTGATGAGTTTACAGTAGAAATATAAATACCATTATGTCTTAGTCTGCTTACTTCCCAATTGTAGATTTCTTGTACATCACCTAAAACCTGAATAATCTCACTATTATTGTAGTCAAAGAAGAAATAGCGGAGTGTGGAACCAGTATTTGAAGTTTTATACCATAAGCCATCAAGGAAGCCTGCAAAAGATTCTACAGTACCATCCTGAATTTTTGACAATTCTGCTGCTTCAAGACGACTTGCCGCAACCTTTAATTCACGATCCAGTTCATATTTCTTCGAAAAAGGATTCCATTTATATTCCTGCTGAATCTGGTTAAGTCCCTTTGCTGAATTTTTTTGTTTAGCATTTTCTACTACATCGGTTTTATAAACCCAAACAGAGTAACTTTCACCATTTGCCTGAGACAACTGATAAGCATCTGAACGCTCTGTCTGCTGAATAAAAATTGTTCCATCTGATTCAAAATCACCAATATTTACAAGTTCTATTTCTCCTTCAATATTTTCACAAAGGAAAATCTCCATAATCATATTTTCATTGTCATTAATACCTTGGTAAATCAAAGCATTCTGATGCTCTCCTGTAACATCAATCCCCTGCAAAGAAAATATTTTTGTACTTGAAGTTTTTGTCTGCACTTCCTTTAATCTTTCATACCCGATAGTATCCGGATTATAAATAGCAGGAACAATTATAAAATTTTTTTCCGATGGTTTACGAATAACAGCAACTTCGTCATCATAATTATCTGAATTTAAATCTACAGAAATTGAAGCAATTAAAGTTTCTGATGGTTTTAATGAAATAAGTGTATCGAACTTTTCAATTTGTGATTCAATATTTTCAAGATTTTCTGACTCTTTTGTAGAATCAGCATTTTTAGGATTAATTACTTTCGCTCTTGTTACTGAGGTCTCTCTCGAGGTTAGGTATTTATTTACGACAAAAAATGTAGCGGTAAGAAAAAGACCTGCTAAAAGAAATAATAAAATACTGGTTCTTGTTTTCATAACTTAACTATAATAAGAAAAAAAGAAATTCTCAATCCTTCAATGACTTAACCTTTTGTTATAAATTTTGTTTGTATTATTAAAACTTGTGTTTTAAAATATTTGTTGGAGGACATAAAATGAAAAAAACTTTATTTTCCGTATTAATAGGTTTGACAATCTCCTTTTGCTGTTGTGCTCAATCTACAACATTTGACAAAACAAAAGCTGTAAAAGATTCAAAAACAAAAACATTTAATTCAGTTTCATCTGCAACTCAAATGAAAAACATGGGAATGGGATGGAACCTTGGTAACACTTTTGATGCAACCTATGGGGTTGGCTTAAACACAGAAACCGGTTGGGGAATGCCAAAAACAACAAAACCAATGATTGATGGACTGGCAAAATCTGGAATCAAAACAATCCGAATTCCTGTAAGCTGGTCTAATCATATTATAGATAAAAAATACACAATTGATCCTGAATGGATGGCACGTGTAAAAGAAGTAGTAGACTGGGCCATTGAAAACGATATGTACGTTATTCTTAACTCTCATCACGATTGTTATGAAAAACCTACTGCTATGCCTTATGGAAAAGGATACTATCCAAACTCAACAAACTATGAAGAATCAAAGCGCTTTTTAGTAAATTTATGGGCACAGATTTGTCTTGCTTTTAATAATGGCTATAATGAACATCTTATTTTTGAAACAATGAATGAACCAAGATTAAGAGGAACAAATCACGAATGGACCACGGACAAAAACTGCAGCGAATGTCAGGATGCCATGAAAACATTAAATAAACTTAATCAGGATGTTGTTGATACAATCAGAAAATCTGGTGGAAACAATGCTAAACGGTTTATTATGGTTCCAGGATTAAGAGCAGCCTTAGATGCAGAAACAAAAGAATATTTTGTACTCCCAACTGATACAATCAAAGACAGAATTGTTCTTTCCGTTCATATGTATGATCCATACAATTTTGCAATGCAAACACCTGGTCCAAAGGATTTTACACCTCAAATAAAGAGTGCACTAGCAGTAAATCTTAAAACCTTAAATGATAAATTTATTTCCAAAGGAATTCCTGTTGTTATTGGTGAATATGGTGCAACTAATAAAGGAAACGATGCTGCCCGCCTGGAATGGTTCACCTTCTATATTCAAAGATGTAAAGCTTATAATATACCAGCAGTTTTGTGGGATAACGGACAGGCAACACCAGATCCAAAAAATGGTGAAAAGTTTGGATACTACAATAGAAAAACCCAGACCTGGTACTTCCCTGATATTTTGAAAGCAATTATTGATAATTCAAAATAAGATTTCTTAATGTAATAAATGCCCCCGTAATACATACTTTACGGGGGTTATTTTTTTTCGTATAATATAGAAACTTTTAATTAAGCAATTAAAAAAAATATTTTTTGGAGATAAAAAAATGGGTGAAAACTATTTCAACAAAATCCCTTGGAGAGAAGCACGTCTTCATTTGGGACATTGCCGTTCAATGGCTAAAGAAGAATTTGCAGACGGAGTAAACGCTCTTAAAGGTAAAAAAATCGTAATTGTAGGATGTGGTGCTCAGGGATTAAACCAGGGTATGTGTCTTCGGGATTCAGGTTTGGATGTATCTTATGCTCTTCGGGATTCAGCAATTACAGAAAAACGCCAGTCTTGGAAAAACGCTACTGAAAACGGATTTAAAGTTGGTACATACGCAGAAATGATTCCAACTGCTGATTTAGTTGGTAACCTTACTCCAGATAAACAGCATACACCAGTAATCAACGAAGTTCAGAAATTGATGAAAAAAGGTTCTGCTTTGTGGTACTCTCACGGATTTAATATGATTGAAGAAGGAATGATTATCCGTGATGATATTACAGTTGTAATGTGTGCTCCAAAAGGACCTGGTACAGAAGTATATCACGAATTCGAACGTGGATTTGGTGTTCCAGACTTAATCGCTGTACATCCGGCAAACGATCCTGAAGGAAAAGGTTGGGCAATTGCTAAAGCTTTAGCTGTTGGTATGGGAGGCTCAAAAGCAGGTGTTCTTGAATCATCTTTCATCGCTGAAGTTAAATCTGACCTTATGGGTGAACAGACAATTCTTTGTGGTATGCTTCAGGCAGGTACAATCGTATGCTGGGACAAAATGATTGAAGAAGGTATTTCACCTGAATATGCTGCAAAACTTTTGATGCACGGCTGGAACGTTGTAAGTGAAGCTCTTAAATGGGGCGGAATTACAGGTATGATGGATCGTCTTTCTAACCCTGCAAAAATTAAGGCTAATCAACTTTCTAAAGATATTAAAAAATTACTTGCACCACTTTATCAGAAACACATGGATGACATTATTTCTGGAAAATTCTCTTCTACAATGATGGAAGACTGGAAAGCAGGTGATAAAGATCTTCTTACCTGGCGTGAAAACACAGGTAAACTTCCATTTGAATCTGCAAAAGAAACAACTGAAGAAATCAGCGAACAGGAATACTTTGATAAAGGTATCTTGCTTGTAGCAATGGTAAAAGCTGGTTGTGAACTTGCATTTGAAACAATGGTTGATGCTGGAATTAAAGAAGAATCTGCTTACTATGAATCATTACACGAAGTTCCACTTATTGCAAACCTTATTGACCGCAAACGTTTGTACGAAATGAACCGGGTTATTTCTGATACTGCAGAATACGGATGTTATTTATTTGCAAATGTTGCAGCTCCAATGATGGCAAAAGAACTTATGCCAAAGCTTCACACAGATGTTATTGGTAAAGGTCTTACACTTAAAGACAATGGCGTAAACAATGCAGAATTAGTTGCAGTAAATGCTGAAATCCGCAACCATCCAATTGAAGTTGTGGGACGTAAATTGCGTGCTTACATGACAGCCATGAAGCCAATTCTGTAGTACAATTAGCGTAATCTGTTTGAAAAATAATGATTTCCCGCAGATTACGCAGAACTTCGCAGATTAGCGCAGATTAGTATTAGGATATTAATTAAAACCTATAAAAAAAGCGACTTGAAGCTAAAATCAAGTCGCTTTTTTTATATTTAATCTCTAAAATTCCTAATTCCTAATTCCCAATTCCTAATTCTCAATTCCTAATTCCTAATTCCTAATTCTTAATTCTTAATTTAACAACCCCAGTGGATTTACAGTTTTACCATTTTTATAAACTGTAAAGTGTAAGTGTGGACCAGTACTTAAACCTGTACTACCAACTTTACCAATTTGTGTTGTTGTATAAACAAAGTTTCCTTTTCTACAAGTAATCTTACTCATGTGTCCATAAAGAGTTTTATAACCAGAATGATGCTGTACAATTACATAGTTACCATATGTTGAGTTATAACCAGCAGCAGTAACAACACCATCCATTGCAG
>JAHAZJ010000042.1 GCA_018385315.1 Treponema sp.
CTTCTACACCATATAAAAGTATCAAAAGGTTATAATCATTCAATTCTTGAGCAATATAAGCTGCTATATTTATAGGTTTTACACCATCATTTGTAGCAATATCAATGTCCGCACCGTGGTCTATTAAAAATTGTACAGACTTATATTTATTATTAAATGTGGCAAGTAGAATAGGAGTTTCACCTTTATCGTTCTGAAGATTTATATCAAATCCATTATCAATTAATAATTTCATTATTTCGAAATGTTCATTAACAGCAGCTAACGCTAATAAATTATATTCATGACCATTTATGTTTTCTGTACTTTTCAAAACTGAAACATTAGTATTTGACAATTCTTTATAATATCTCTTATTAGATAATATTTTATAACAAATATTTGGGTATTTCTTAATTGTTGCGAATACAGATACTGATATTAGTAACGGAGTTTTTTCTGTATATAAGTCTGCTTCTTTTGAAAGCAGAAAATCTACAATTTCTTCATTACCTCGTTTACAAGCAAGAGTTAGAACAGATTCCAAATCTTTAATTACATAATTGTAATTTGCACCAGAATCAATTAAAAGTTTTACAGCATGCGGTTGTTGATACTGTACTGCGTAAATAAGTGGTGTTGCATTTGAATTATCTTTAGCATTTACATCAAATCCTTGCTTTATTAATTCATCAATTATTTCATTATTATTAAATGCGCAAGCATACATAAGTGGTGTACGACCTTCATTATCTCTTACTTCTGTTTTGACATTATGTTTTAGAAGAAGTTTTACACTCTCGATATTTCCACCTCTTATCGCTTCTATCAGTAGGGGTCTTGCATCATCTCCATATACTTGATTAATATCAAAACCTTTATTTATTAACTTTTCTGCAGTTTTTAGATTTCCATAATACAATGCATTTAATAAGAATTTATTTTCAATTTCATTTTCTATTTTTATAGATGTATCATATTCCATTAGCTTGCATGCTATATCGTCTTGAGAAAACATTAAAGCAACAGTGAAACTTGTTAAGCCATTTTCTTCACGCAACGTTACATCACAATTATTATCTAATAAAAGGTTTACTATATCCAAATTTCCATATCTAGCAGCAATATTTATAGGATAGCGTTTATATTTGTTTATCCACTCTTTTTCTTCTTCCTCTGTATCGAACTTAATATTTTTTTCAATAATTAGCCATTCTGCAAAATGTTTATAAGAAGTATAGTATTCCGTATAATTTTCAAACGTTTGCATTAATTCTGTATTCACATCATCAGGATATTTTTCTAAAAATGCCTGTGTTAATTCGATATTTCCACGAGCACAGGCTATATAGAATTCATATAACTCTTTTTGAGAAGGTTTTGCATATAATGAAAAAAGTGAAAATGCTAGGAAAAATAATAAAGTAATTTGTCTTTTTATTTGTGAAGATTTACTTATAAAGGTATCAATTGTTCTTTTTCTCATTAAAAAAAATGAAGACATTCTATTTTTCATAATTAATCCTCTTATACTGTCCAATAGGCAGGCTACATATATTATACATTTCCTAAATAAAAGTCTTAGGCTGCAAAAAGCGTCGGTATAAAACTTTTTCTTGAATTCGTATTTTCTAATTCTACCATAAAATTTATAAAAAAACACAAAATTATTACGGAAAAAAAAGAATCTTATTCGACTATAGGAACACAATCAATATCCGTCGTAACATTCGGGCTCAAAAATTCCCTCTTCATCTGCAAGTCGTCGCAAGACTAGGATTTTGCGAGGGTGATGGATCCTCGTCCGTAGGAGCTTGTAATCTGGTCCACGGCATCCATTAGGCGTCTTTTTTTGATGTCTTCTTTTGGATTTATTCAGAGCCAGCCCTGGTATTGGGCGGGCATGATGTCTAAGAGAGTTACCATTATTACTTTGTATCCGTAACCTTTACGGAATATGTGGGGGAGTGCCATTCTTGCAGCGTTTACTATATCCGGAGTGTAGGAAGTGAGGCGGGGAAGCTGGACTATTACACCGTTTGAATATTGACTGTTTATGGCATCGCTGTAATAGTTACAGGTTGAAATTGTGACCTGTACAGCCTGACATTCGCAATTTTGTTGTCGTAATCTTTCTACTGCAATTTCTGTGTACTGGACTAAGGCACATTCTAAGATTTCTATACTTTCGACTTTTACTGAAAACTGGCGGCTTGAGGTGATTACTTCTTTCTTTTCTCTGGTGACTTTTTCTACTGAGCGGATGCCGTTTAGTTCCTGGACTGTTGCAAAGCCCTGAATTGTTAGAAGTCTTTTTGCATCACATAATGGCATGTGCTTTAGCATAAGGGCGTTTTTGATTCCGTGGAGTAAAAGCTTTTGTGCACGTGCTGGATCTATTCCCCAGATTGTTCCGCAGTCTACTGATTCGAGAAGGTCATCTACTTCGCGCGGATTATAGACGAAGACTCCGTTGTGTTCCTTGTCTTTTTTGTTGTAGAGCTTGGCCAGTGTTTTAGTTGGAGCAGCTCCTACGCAAATAGGAATACCAACTTCTTTTGCAATGCGTCGTTTAAGGTCATGGCCGATTTCTTCATAGTCTTTTATAGACCAGTTACATTTATCGAAAAAGAGAAAGCTTTCATCTATAGAGTAATCTTCTATATCTGGAGCATATTCCATATATATAGAAGTAATTCGTCTTGAAATATCAGCGTAGAGAGTGTAGTTACTTGAGAAGATTGTTATGCCTTTCCAGTCACAGATGTCCCATACTTTGAAATAGGGGGGCACCGCGTTTGATTCCACAGGCTTTGGCTTCCTTGTTTAAGGCTATGATAATTCCGTCATTGTTTGAAAGAACCGCCACCGGCTTGTTGCGTAAATCCGGACGGTAAATCTGTTCGCAGGATGCATAAAATGAATTTCCTTCTGCATGTAAAATCATAATTCTTTTACCGTGTGGATTACGTGAGTTATTGCGCCTGTGATGATTGTATCTTCTAAAGTTTTTCTGATATTGCAGACTCTGCCTAAAACAAAGTGTCCTTCTGATTCATAGACTACAAGGCTGTTTTGATTGATTTTTTTTGCACGGTCTATGACAAGAATATCGCCGTTGTAGATTCCCATGTGGGTATAGTTCGAGCTGTCTATTTTCATAACGACTGTAGCCGACGGATGCTTTATAAGTATGTTATGAAAAATCTATACCTTTTTGTTCATAGCCCTGTGCCGAGCTTGGAAAACCTGTAATCATGATGTTTTTATGATAGTTCTTGTTTAGTGAATTGTCAATAAAATATATCACTATATAGGGATTTATTTTAAATATCATTGTATAATTTGAGTTATGGATGCATAAATTTTTTGGTTTAAAGTTAAAGCTATACTCTCTGAACAGGGCAAAAATCAGGAATGGCTTTGTGAACAAACTGGCATTGTAATTGGAACTCTGAGGAACTGGATTTATTATAAACGACTCCCGAACATTGATGACGGTACAAGAATTGTTGAAGCTTTTGGAATGACTATGGAACAGTTTAAAAAGTACCCGGAACATTTATCTGAAGATGTAATTAATATTCCAGTATATGAACAGGCCTTTTCTGCAGGACGAGGACAGGAACTTCCTGATACAGCTGAGATTCTGGATTATGTAGCTTTAACAAAAGAATTGAAGAGATATAAGGATAATATAAGAGCTGCTTATGTTAGAGGAGACTCTATGGAATCGACTATTTTTAATGGCGATATTATTCTTTTTGACAGCTTTGGATATGATAATTCTGATGGAATATATTCTATTAACTATAAGGGTGCCGGTTTTGTAAAACGACTGCAGCGTGATAAGGATTTTGTACGCATTATTTCTGATAATAAGATGTATAAGGAAATGACTGAGAACGGAGAAAGTGAAGATTTCCGAGTTATTGGAAAAGTTCGGTATGTAGTGCATAAGGTGCAGAGGTAGAAAAAAATTGTTTTAATTAACACCGTTCCTTTTGGCTAAATTCAAAAATTAGTTTAATTGATTAGCTGGATCTTTAAATATTTGAGATTCAATTTGCTGAATACTATTTATTTTTCCCAATGCAGATACTTTATCTGATTGTGTTGCTATTGGGGACAAAGCTTTTCCTATAGCTTTAGATGTTTCTTTTAAGCGTTTATTTGGAACACGAAGTTGCTTATCAGGCGTAATAATTACACCTGTAATTTCTTTTGATTGATTAGCACTGTAATAACATACTTTAGACCGCTTAAATCTAAGACCTTTACTATTAAGTATTTCTTCAATTTTTTTATGGAAATCATTAGGAATAAGAGAGTTAGAAGAAAAAGTCATATCATCCACATATAAAGAAAATATATAATTATTTAATACAGCAAGTTCATAAATCTTATCAAACATATCTGAATATGACCAAAAAGCAAGTAACTGGCTTAAACAACTTCCAGTTGGAATTTTTTGAATATTTGTTGAGAAATCTCGAAAAGTAGAAAAATTGGTTAGAATATGTGCAAGATCAGATGCCATTTCCATTTTATGAAAAAAAATTGATAAACAAATTCTCCTTTTGTATTTGCGTAAAAATGTTCTATATCCATTTTTAATATAAATGGAGAGTTTTTATGTAATTTAGCATTTGAAATATAAGAAGATCCTTTTTTACCAGAATAAACATATTGAGGTAATTCAAACCTTTTTAATAATTCAAAAAGCCGTCTCTGAACTTTGCAAAGTAATTTATTTACTGGATTTTGAATTTCTCTTTGTTTTTCACCAATTGTAAATACTGAATATAAATTTTTATTTGTTTTAGTTTGATTTTCTAAGTAATCAAGATCGTTCACTGAAATATTAAGAATTTTTGCAAGTTCTTTTTTAGATTTTAATCTAAAAATTGGTGATTTAGTATAACTATATTGTTTCAACTGCGGCATTTTTTTCTAAATTTTGTAGCATATTAATTAATGCTCGACTTATTTTATATTTTAGGTTTTGCTTTTGATCATCTAAACTTTCTGACATTAAAAGAATTGATGAAGAAGGAATCTCAAAAAAAGCACTGTATTTGTTTATAATATCTATAGAAGCTTTCTTTTTTCCGGATTCCAATTCGGATATATAACTAGAAGACAAATCTAATTTTTCTGCTAATTCTGATGATTTAATATCATTATAAACACGAAGTAAACGCAGGACTTCATTTACCATAAAATAATTCCTCTAAAAAAGAAATCTTAGGATCTAGTCATTACTTGTTCTAAATATTGCATTAATTATTTTTATGATAATTAGTACAATTTTCAGAACTATACGTCTATGTTTCCATAGAAAAGCAATGACAAGTTTTAGCCTCAAGGCTTTTTTATGCTTTTGCATAGTTTCCTCCTTACCAGATAGTTATCTGTCTTGTCACAAAGAAGGCAACGAGCTAAACGCATGTCATCCTAAATTTTTTTGGCGCGCAGATCTTGTCTTGCGCGCTTGCGAATGAGCAGGGATTAGAATTCCGCTTGCACCGCAAATAGTAATTCCATTAAGGAATCGCAGAAAGTAAAAAAACTTTCATCCGTTGTACATAAGTACCTGACAAGTTCGTTTTTACCTTGATAATTATAATATAGCGAAAAAACATTATTTGGTCAAGAAAATATTTCTATTTTTAGCGAAAATAATTCGCTAAAAATCATAGTAGTCCTCAA
This sequence comes from Treponema sp., assembly GCA_018385315.1. GTDB lineage: Bacteria > Spirochaetota > Spirochaetia > Treponematales > Treponemataceae > Treponema_D. The sequence continues at coordinate 5,692 of JAHAZJ010000042.1, forward strand.
TATAACGCTTAAAATATTTATTTTTATATATCACCCTATAAGTTTTATATAAACTAATTGGATCAATAGTAGCAACTGCAATTGCATGAATTTTTAATTCAAAATTATTTTCAGCATGATAGTTTAAAAATCTTAAAACATCATAATAACTTGAAGTATCTGAAGTTAATGTATTTAGAATATTAAATTCAAAATCATTTGTAACAAATTCGGTTTCTCCACATTTTAAACAAATAGAATAAATATAACATTCACCTTGAAGATTATAATCTTCATTTTCTATGCATAAAATATTTATTAAATTACCACCACATGAACATCGTTTTGGTAGTATAAATGTATTTTTACTAAAAACTTTTGTTTCTAAAAAATCATTTTTAAATTGGTAAGCAACGTTAGGATCTATAATTTTTAACAAATTTTCAAAATTATAATATTCAGCATTATGAGTCCAATTATATGAGCCTGTTAAAATAATTGATTCATCGATAATACAATATTTCTTATGCATAATTGAAGGATATGGTAAATGAATTATTCCAAAATAATCAAATTTTTTACAAGATTCAGTTAATAAATTTAAATCATGATTTCTGCTTGATGTTATTAATTCAATTTTTATTCCATTGGATTTTGCATTTAAAAGTGCATTAAAATAATCTTTATCATTTATCCAGGCCATACAAATAAGTATTTCATGTTTAGCATTTGGAATTTCTTTAAGAATAATATTTTTTTGGTTTTCAAAATAACATGTAATATTTGACATATTTGAAAAGTACTGTATTAATAAAAAAAAATCTATATTTTCCCCCGTGCCCCCAGTGCGGTTTGCGCCTTTATCCGTACTGCAAGAGAAAAGGGCGGTGTGCAAGATTTTTGCTCGACTTAAATTTATGCGTACTTTAGTACGTGTTTTTATGTTTTTTATTCAATGTGAACTTGGTTTTTAGTGGGTTTGACTTGGAATAAATAAAGATTGAAAAGATTTGAGTTTATTTATTTTTAATTAGTCCGAATTTCGAGTTTCATTGGAAATTTACAAAAAAAGCGTAAATCTTTAAAATTTTAATTACCCAAAAAAATCAAAAAGAGTTACGCTTATGTATGAACAAATTTACAACTTAACCAACATGTTTTTCAAGAGCCTTAAAGGAAATTTGATGTATGAATTTCTTATTTCAAAGTTCAATGGAAAACGAGGTCCTCAAAGGAAATTAAGTCTTGAGCAGATTGTCGCGCTGAACATCTACAGATTTCATTTCAATACGGGAGATTTGAAAAATTATCATAAAATGATAAGGGAACTGATGAGTGACAAAGTTCAAAATCTCCCGAATTATGAAAATTTCATGAAGGTAACAAACAAATCGACTGTATTTATCCTTGCGTTTATGAACTTCCTGATGGAAATGAACAGAATCTGCAATGAGCAGGGCGATTTTGAAAACATCATTTTCAGTTATGCAAATATTGCTGACTGTAAGATAGCAGAAAAACTTGCAGAAGTTGTAAAGGGGACAATATTTGCGGATGCAGGGTATTTACAGAAAAAAGATGTTTTAAAACAAATGGAAGAAAAGGGAATCAAATTTGAAGCTACTCCAAGAAAAAATATGAACAGACTTATGAGCCGTTTTGAATGCTATCATATCAAGCACAGAAGCATCATTGAATCCGACTGGGGAACGCTGAAAAATAACTTTCAGCTTGAATATCATAAGGCACGAAGTATTGTCGGTATGTTCCGGCACTTTGTCTATAGCATTACAGCTCATATGATTAACCGCAATCTGGACTTTTATCAAAACTTTTTCAGATTACGGTTAATTTAGAAAACTCGAATTTCGGGCTACTTACTAAAGAACTCCCCACCACCAAAATCTTTCCAGGTTTTATACATATCAATGTAGTTAGCTTGAATAAACTTTTGGATTATGGTTATTTCTTTGTCTGTTAAATCGCCTCGTTTTTGCATTACAGATGAACCGTCAGCTCTTACAAAAAATTTTGCAGAATCTTATTCTGTCATTTTTTTATCACTGGCATGAACATGCATAGCCTCAACAATACATTGCGACGTAAAATATAAATAATGGTTTGCAATTTTATCACGAAGATATTTAGGCATTGTCATCCTCTAGGAAAGCTAAGTTTCGTTTTGCCAAAGAAAGAACAATTCCCTGTTCAATTTCATCCATGTTAGTTTCGATAATTTCCGATTCATTACTAATGACTATTGCACAATCAGGATGATCAAGATTTAAGATGCTTATAAATCCATCATCTCGTTTTGAAAAAGCGTATCCATTTACGATGATTTTTGCATTTTCTGCAATTTTCTGAAGTTCTTTTTCAGGCATATTCGATTTTTACCTCTTTGATAGGTGCAAGGAATTTTTCTTTATCCATATATAGACCTTCAAGTACAGGAATAAGGTCTATATATTCTTCGATTTCTTCTTTTCTATTTTTATACTTAGCCATGACTTCAATGTAACCATAATGCCACTGTAAGACTTTTGTATATCTTTCCAAACCATTACATGTTCGAAAAGTCAGCGTTTCACCACCAAATGAGAAAGTTGTATATTTATCAAAACTACTTAAAATCGCAGTATTCATTAAATTATTATAAGTCAAATATTTTGATTTTTCCACTATTAATAATGCGTTAGCGCTGTGAAGGGCGCCGAAGGCGGCCACCGCAAGCGAACGAATGAAATGAGTGAGTGCGGAGGCTGGAGCGAAAGCGGAACCCGTAACATAG
>JAHAZJ010000174.1 GCA_018385315.1 Treponema sp.
AAAATTAATTACTTCTTTTTAATAAACATAAAATACAGCACTACAAAGGCAAAGATTAAAACAAACATGTAAAACAACGCCAGTAGTGCTGCCATTTGTGGAAAAAGTCCAATAAGCATACCAATTACCAAAGTTATTGCACCTAGTATGTTAGAAATATACCCGCTATTTTTAATCATCTTGTCTTTTTGAAAAAGCATATAAAACCCGGCAGCTAAAAAACTAATACCCGCTACCGCACACATCACAACTAACAAAATAATCTTTCCATTCATAAATTTAATTATACACTAATTGTAAAAAAAACCGATAAATAACTATGAAAAGATTTATTTGCTTTATTATTGCAACTTCATTATTACTTACCTGCTCTTGTGCAAAAACTAACGGAAAAACAGCTAAGCCAAAGTATAAATTACAGGAGCCAAGTGGAAATCCTGTTGAATTTAAAGAAAGCTGGGGCTATGTTATGCAATCCAGAGTGAACGAATACAACCAAGATATTCCATTAACAGATGTCTGCTTTTTTGCTGCAGATTTTGACTGTTATGGTGAATTGATTGATATTCCTGCTCGTTCTAAGCTTAATTTGCGTGAAGGTTCCAGATGTCATCTTGTTGTAATTTGTGATAGTAAATCTTTAACTCATTTTGTAATAAATCCTGATTTACCAGTTAGAGAGCAAGCAATCAAACAAATAGTAGAAGCTGCTGCCGATTATGACGGCCTACAGCTGGATTTTGAACTTATTCCTCAAAAAGATGGGGAAGCTTATCTTAAGTTTGTAAAAGCCTTAAAAACTGCCTTAGAAAATAAATACGGTGAAAATAATAAGATGTACACCATCTGTGTTCCTGCCCGTATGAAGCTTTTGGAAAATGATATTTTTCCTTACGAATCTTTATCTCAGATTTTCGACCGCATTTTTGTAATGGCTTACGATGAACACTGGTCCACAAGTAAACCTGGTCCAATTGCTTCGGTAGACTGGTGCCGCAAATGTGCAGAATACGCTGTTCAAACAGTTCCTCCAGAAAAACTAATTATGGGTGTACCTTTCTATGGCCGCACCTGGACTAAAGAAACAACTTCTGGTGCCTGGTACTACACCGGAGCAAACCGTGTTATGACCGAAAACGGTGTTCGAACAGTTAATTACGAAAATGATATTCCAACCTTCTCATACAAAACAGAAGTAAATGTAACCGGATATTTTAATGATATTCATTCTCTACTTACTCTGTGCCGCCTATATGAAGGAATGAATGTTCAAAACATAGGCTTTTGGCGTATAGGTCAGGAAGACCCAGATTTCTGGAACTGGCTAATGCTAAAATAGTATCCCCTGTCATTGCGAGACAATCGAAGATTATTGTAGCATTCCATATTTATATTGTTACAACCCTTCAAATTCATTAAAATAGTAGCATTAAACCTCTAGGAGCCTTTTATGTTATTTTCACCAGTTGAAATTGAAGAAACAGTAAATATGTTTATGCGTCACAAGCTGGACATCCGTTGTATTACAATGGGTATTTCTTTGCTTGATTGTGCAGATTCAGATGTCGATCATGCCTGCCAGAAAATCTATGACAAAATCATGAAAAAAGCTGGAAACCTTGTAAAAGTAGGTCAGGATATTGAAAAGGAATTCGGTGTTCCAATTATCAACAAACGTATTTCTGTTACACCAATCGCTCTTGTAGCCGGTGCAAGCGGAGCAACAAATTATGTTCCTTATATTAAAACTCTTGATCGCTGTGCTAAAGAATTAGGCGTAAACTTCATTGGTGGATTTAGTGCTCTTGTTCAAAAAGGTATTACACCTGCAGACAGAATCTTAATCGATTCTATTCCAGAAGCTCTTGCTTCTACAGACTTTGTTTGTTCATCAGTAAATGTAGGCTCTACAAAATCTGGTATCAATATGGATGCCGTAAAACTTATGGGTGAAACAATCGTTAAAACTGCGGAAGTTTCAAAAACTTGTGATGTAAACGGTTGTGCTAAACTTGTAGTATTCTGTAACGCTCCAGAAGATAACCCATTTATGGCTGGTGCTTTCCACGGTCCAGGAGAAGGCGATTGTGTTATCAATGTTGGTGTTTCTGGTCCTGGAGTAATTCTTGCAGCAGCAAAAGAATACAAAGGTCAGCCTATCAATGTTCTTGCTGATGGTATTAAGAAAATGGCATTCAAAATTACAAGAATGGGTCAGTTAGTAGGCTCTGAAGCTGCTAAACGCCTTGGTGTACAGTTTGGTATTCTTGATCTTTCTTTGGCACCAACTCCTGCAGTAGGCGACTCAGTTGCTCGTATTCTTGAAGAAATTGGTCTTGAAGGTGCTGGTGCTCCTGGTACAACAGCAGCTTTAGCTATGCTTACTGATATGGTTAAAAAAGGTGGTGTAATGGCTTCTACAAATGTTGGTGGTCTTTCTGGTGCCTTTATTCCTGTATCAGAAGACGAAGGTATGATTAACGCTGTAGAAAAAGGTTCTATCTGCCTTGAAAAACTTGAAGCTATGACTACAGTTTGTTCTGTAGGTCTTGATATGATTGCAATTCCAGGTGACACACCAGCAACAACAATTTCTGGAATCTTAGCTGATGAATTTGCAATTGGTATGGTAAATAACAAAACAACTGCCTGCCGTCTTATTCCAGCACCTGGAAAGAAAGCAGGAGAATGGGTTGAATTTGGTGGATTATTGGGCGGTTGTCCTGTTATGCCTGTCAACCAGTTCAGCTGTGCTGACTTCATTAACCGTGGTGGCCGCATTCCAGCTCCTATCCACAGCTTCAGAAACTAAGTCTTTAGATTTGTATTCAATTTTAAGAGGAGTCTTTTCAGGCTCCTCTTTTTTTATTTCTACAGGTTCAACAGCAGGGCACTCTTTTGTTGATTCCTCTTTATTGATTTCCAGCTTTTCTTGTTCTTTTTTAGCCCGTTTTTTTTCTTTATTCATTTTTACTAATTTTTTACAGCCAGCAAAAAATGCAAAATTCAAATATTCAGTAAGTATGAATAACACAATTGTAGTAATCATCATTATCCATAAAGCCATCAAAACCTTTATGTAAATAACTTTTACTGCACTGTACAAAAACTTATGCACAGACCAAATTGCAGTATGAATTGTTCCATTTACAGTAGTCTTAATATAATTTGCAGAAGAGCCTACTGTTTCCAGCACATCAACATCATCAATATGCTCTATCATTACATTTTTAAGCTTAGCCGGCATTTTGGCATCAGAAATTGTTGACTTACTTACGTTATAAACAGTATCAAAAACTTCCCCTATTTTTTCGTTAGGAATAAGTTCATCCATTTTCTGTTTAGGCCATGCATACATTGCATTAACCTGAGTAATAGCAAGCTTTTCAGCTGTACCAAAAGTCACATTAAAAATTCTTTTTACAGGATAGATTACAGATGTCCAGCAGACAATTATAGAACCGCCAGTCATCATACATAAAATCATAATTACGCCAAAAGGAATTTTTATCCACAAATAAATTTTTGGCATTAAAAACTTATTGATAAATACAAACAAAAAAATGCTTATTATAAGACCGGTTAATGTTCCAAGAATAAGTGGAATAGTTGATCCTAAAATAAGATCTTTAAAGAAATCCAGAACTTGTCCTAGAAACATCATGAACATGTTTATCCTCCAGGATTTTATTTGTTCATATTATCAATTTTACTGCTAAAGAAAGCCATTGCAGTTCCAAATATAAGAGCAACAACACTTGCAATTCCAACAGTTACAGAATGAATACAAGTAAAGCCTGGGAATACAGCATATATAGAACCAACAATCAATCCAAAAATACATGCATAAGTTGCATTTGAGAATCGTTTAAGTAGATATCCTATAAGGCGGGCTCCACAAATCAATCCAATTAAAACCCCTGCACCATTTGGTAGTAAAAGAATTAAAGCATGTAAGGATGTTTCTGGAGAAAACAGCGCTGGAATACTTGTTACAATGATAGGGTAAACTCCCATCATCAACATAAGAAGGGAACCAGAAATTCCAGGTATAATCATTGCTACAGCACCCAAAACACCAGCTACAAATATGCGTATTAAAAGAGCTGCAGAAACTTCAGGAAGTGCACTTTCCATACTAGACACATCGAATTTTCCCTGAAGAATTGTAAATACAACAACAACAGCAATTCCAACCAAAGTAAATATTACAATGCTGGCAATAATTCCAGCTGATAATTTTTGTGCAGGTTTTTCTGATGATTCGGTTTGAGCTTCCGGTAAAAGTTCCTGAGCCTTATAGTTTTTAGTCATTAAACTATAAAGCATAGGAAGGCTTCCAATTATTAAACCTGTAAAAAAGTAATTTGTTTGAACTGGAAACTTTGTATATAAAACTTCAATCAGTTTACTAAAGATTAAAACACCAAGAGCCATTCCACAAAGTAAAGGAACTACAAATCTCTTGTTCTGCCACAATTTTTTTACATTAAAAGTAATTGCATTTACAAACTTATCATAAATACCAAAAATAACCGCAAGAGTTCCACCTGAAACGCCTGGAATAATGTTTACCATTCCAATAGCAATGCCTCTAATAAATAACCAAATCATATCCATAATTGAATAATAGATTTATTTTCCAATACCGTCAATTATGCATTATTCTATTGCTTATTTCTAATATGGTTTATTCGTTTCTTTACTCGCACTAATCTTTTTTACCGCAGCCTACTAAATTTACAGAAAAGAGTTCACACTCTCAATTCTTAGTTTTTGTTTTCTCTTTCAAATTTTGTTTTAAAGTAAACAAAATCTGTTAATATATCTTCAAATTTTGTGTACTTAAATTTACATAACATTTTAACCCACTGGAACTGTTTGATATTTTCTGTGTGTGGATATGGTAACCAGAACAGTCTTTTTGAAAAATGTCTTATTACTGTATCTTTATACAAAAACTTCTGATCATTAAAACGCTGTGAAATCTTAAGCTGTTTTGTTGTACTTCTAATGATTGCGCTTTCATCAGCAAATGTTAATTTATGTAATCTGATTTCATTGCGAGATTTTTCAAATAATTTAGTTTCGCCTGAGACCTTCATGTTGAATAAAATTACCCCGGCATTTATAAATTTGCGCTGCCAGAATAAAATGATTTTTCCATAATGGTCTGGTGCAGCTGCGTATTCATAATTTGTAATATCAATGTTATACAGCTTTGTAACATCATCAGCAAACAAAAGGTCCGCATCAAGATAAAGTAATTTTTCAGGCATCCCAGGAATTAAATCTGCCAATAATCGTAAAAGTGTATAAGGTGAACAATAACACTGTTCGTTTGGACTGTTTGCAAATTCCTGAATGTATAAATCTGTTACATCAACTTTTGTAACAATATTATCTGGATTATATTCCTTTGCAATTTCTTCAAGGAATGCAATCTGTTTATCAGAAATTGGTAAATAATCTTCTCTTAGATGATGAACATCCATTGTAAAAATATAAATGTTAAAGGCTTCTTTTGTATTTGTACGTTTTAACATAGATATAGTGGTAGACATAATACCATTGAAAATATTGTAGTTTCCGCAGAATAATATATTAATCATTTTTTTTCCTCGTTGTTTTCTTTTTCTTTATAAATGTATTTAATTAACTCAACATTATTATTTTTGCTTCGTTCAACCATAGCATTATATACTTTATTTCTCAAATCCTTTTTCTGTTCTTTTGCAGAAAGATTTTCATCTGGCCAGAAAGGACCATCAATGTAAGTTACAATTTTAGGTGTTTTTGAAAAACGTCTTTTTTGATAAGTATTAGTAAAGCAGTAAGCTGGCAGCTTATACTGAACTGGGTATCTGAAAGACAAATCCAAAAAAGGTCTGATCTTTGTATAATAAGGCCAGATATGAGCTTCTGGGTAAATAACAATAGGGTAGTTTCCTTCAATCCTCAGCTTCATATAATCCATAAAGTTTTTTGTAGCACCTATAGTTGCTGGTAATGGCATTGCACCAATATATTTCATTCTTTTTCCAATAAAAGGAATAGAAACATTATTAGCGTGAACAATAGCATAAATATAAACCAGATCACAGACATATCCTGGAATAAATGGATCTCCCATCTGATTTGTATGGTTACCGTACATAAAATAAGGTTTATGCTTCATGGGTTTTAGAATTTCTTTGCCAACTATTTTATGATGATATTTAATTTTTAAAAATGCCCAGGATAATGGAATAGTAATAATTCTATACCAGAAAAATCTTTTAACATTCCACCAGAAGCTATCTTCGCCATATTTATAATTTTCATCAATTGTTATGGTTTTGATTGAGTCATCTGAGAATTCATCATTTATTTCATCTGAATAATAAATTACTTTTTGTTCTTTATTCTTATTCATAACTATTCAATTAATTTGCTGCAGTTTCAGTGGTGTAAGTTAATGGGATTCCATAAAATTCTTCATAAACTTTTTTCCATGCTTCATAGTTTTTGTTTTTCATATCTTCAGCATTTTCTTTTATAGTTTTATTTTCATCTGGATAGATTGCTGGAAGAATATGAAGTGTATATTCCTGAATAGGGAAGCCGTCACTTCCAATCAATTCAGAGTCGTTCATAGTGATAAACATAGGAAGAATAGGTGTGCTACATTCAGCGGCAAATCTATAAGCTCCGTTTACCATAGGACGAGGCTTTCTGTAGTTCCACCACATTGCCTGCTCTGGATAAATCAAAATTTTTTCGCCACGATTTAAAAGTACATTAATTGCCTCGCGGAATTTTTTCATTGTTGAAAAGTTCTGGCTTAATGGAAGTGTGTGACAGTGTCTGAACAAAAGTCCATAAAAACCCGGGAAGTTTGTATAGTTACCTTCACGGATTACAATCCACAATGATTTATGTCTTTTAAACAAATCTGGCATGATTGCATAGTGAATACAGAAATTGTCAAAAGGATTAAAATGATTACAGGTAATCATACACCCCTTATCTGCAAGTGCATAATAGTTTTCCATTCCTACTATGTCCTTAATAATCATCTGTTTTGTTTCTACAAGATTTTTAATAAATTTCCATGCTTTTCTTGTAATAACATATGTTAGAAATTTATTAATTAATTTTTTGTTAAGATAATCTACCTGGTCTGGTTTAAGAGGAATTGTAGGTGGGTCTTCTTCAACATCTACCGACCATTTGCCTAATCGTTCAAATTCAGCAATTTTTTTAACAATTGCTACACGTTCAGGATCTTTTTCAACTTTTTTTGTTTCAATTTTTTCTTCTGACATAAATATCCCTCTTTATTAGTTTAATCTATTTTAACCTTTAGTGATTTTATAAGCAATATGATATTCATTGAATCGCAGGTAATGAAATGTATTTAAGGAAAATCAATTATAAATATCCTAAAAATATATTGTAACATTTGTCCATATAAATTATTGTTCTTTCTATGAAAAGAAATGCTACATTACTTATTTTTACAATTCTTTTAAGTCAACATTTATTTGCTCAATCTTTTATTTCAGAAAAAGGAATTAAGGCAATCAATGACTTTCAAGCTTTTAGAATGGAATTAACTGAATTTCAGGACAATAAACCGGAAGCTGTTAAAAAACTTGAAGACTATCAGAATAATCATTCTCTGGAGAATTTGTCTGAACAGGAACAGCTTATCATGGAAAGCTTTTATATTGCAGAATTATATAATTATATCTGGGAAGACAAAGCTAATGATTCAATGCTTCAAAAAGCTTTTTTACAGCAGATAGAAAAAAATGAAAAATATATATCTGATCATAAAAACGAAGTAAGTGACTGGATGTATATGGTTACTGCTGACAGTTTTTCATGTTATATGTCATACAATCCTGTACAGGGAGCCATGAAATACGGAATTAAGCTTAAAAAATATTATGAAAAAGCTCTGGAAATTAATCCTGAAAATTCTGTATGTCGAACACATTATGCAAAGTGGTTTTATTGGGCACCTGGCGTAAGTGGCGGCAGCAAAAAGAAATCTCTGGCAAATTTTAAACAGGCAATGGAAACTGCAGAAACTGCTGCTGATAAATTTTATGCCTATATTTTTTATTCACAAATTGCTTTTGAGCAGGTAAGCAAAGAAGTTGCTGCTGAATATTTGAATAAAGCAAAAGAAATTTATCCAAAAAGCACATATATAACTGAATTAGAATACTGGAATGGCAGAGGTTATTCTCTTTTTGGCAAAGATAAAAAGAAAGCCGAAGAAGAAAGAAACGTTTCCGGTAATTACTAATAAAAAATACAGCTTTATTTCAACTGGTGGAATAAACTCCTTTTTTATGCTAATATAAGAAAATTTTATATAAAAGAATATAAAGGATATAGAAATGAGTTTTAAACCAGTTGATCCAAAAGTTGACTTCCCAAAACAGGAAGAAGAAGTATTAAAATTCTGGCAGGAAAACAAGATTTTTGAAAAATCATTAAGCCAGAGAGAAGGGGCAGAAGAATATGTATTCTTTGACGGTCCTCCATTTGCTACAGGTCTCCCTCACTTCGGACATTTTATTCCATCAACTATTAAAGATATTATTCCTCGTTACCAGACAATGAAGGGTAAAAAAGTTGAACGTCGTTTTGGATGGGACTGTCATGGTCTTCCTGTTGAAAACCTTATTGAAAAAGAACTTGGAATTAACTCTAAACACGAAATTGAAGAACTTGGTGTTGATAAATTCAACGACGCTTGTAAAGCTTCAGTTCTTAAATATACATCTGAATGGCGTCAGACAATTACACGTATGGGACGCTGGGTTGATTTTGACCACGATTATAAAACAATGAACCCAGAATACATGGAATCAATCTGGTGGATTGCAAAACAGCTTTGGGACAAACAGCTTATTTATGAAGGCAAATATATCCTTCCTTACTGTCCTCGTTGTTCTACAGTTCTTTCTACTCACGAACTGGCACAGGGCTATAAAGATGTAAATGATATGACTGTTACTGTTCGTTTTAAGATTACACAGGCTCCAAAAGGTGTTAATGATCCTGAAATGGCTAATGGTAAAACATATTTCATTGCCTGGACAACAACACCTTGGACACTTCCTTCAAACCTTGGCCTTTGTATGGGACCAGATTTGGATTATGTAAAACTTCTTGATAAAGAATCAGGTGATTACTATATCTTTGCAGAAGCTCGTGTTCCTGCTTATTATAAAAATCCTGAAGACTACGAAATCATTTACAAAGCAAAAGGTAAGGACTTCCTTGGTGCAAAATATGAACCATTGTTCCCATATTTTAGTCAGTATGCTGATGCTGCAAAATGTGAGGAAGATTCAAAACAGAAATGTACAGATGGTGCTTTCCGCATGTTTAATGCAGCTTATGTTTCTACAGAAGATGGTACAGGTATTGTTCATATTGCGCCAGCATTTGGTGAAGATGACCACCAGGTATTCGCAGGTTCAGGTGTTCCTGAAGTTGAACCAATTGATGCAGAATGTAAATTTACAAAAGAAGTTCCAGATTATGCTGGTCGCTTTGTAAAAGATTGTGATAAAGATATTATGGATCGCCTTAAGAAAGAAGGTAAATTGATTAAGAAAGAACAGCATATGCACTCTTATCCCCACTGCTGGCGCTGTAGTTCTCCATTAATTTATCGTGGAATTGGTTCCTGGTTTGTAAAAGTTGCTGACCATCACGAAGAATTGCTCCGTGCAAACTCTCAGATTAAATGGCAGCCTTCCCATATTAAGGAAGGTCGTTTTGGTAAATGGCTTGCTAATTCCCGCGACTGGGCTGTTAGCCGTAACCGTTACTGGGGTAATCCAATTCCTATCTGGAAGTGTGATGATCCAGAATGTAAAAATACTCTTTGTGTAGGAAGCCGCCAGGAGCTTGCTGATTTAAGCGGAACTTATCCAGACGATTTACATAAACAATATGTAGATAAAATTACTATTCCTTGTAAAAAATGTGGTGGCACGATGCACCGTATTCCAGAGGTTTTTGACTGCTGGTTTGAATCTGGTAGTATGCCTTATGCTCAGCAGCATTACCCATTTGAAAACAAAGAATATTTTGAAAAACACTTCCCGGCTAACTTCATTTCTGAAGGTTTGGATCAGACTCGTGGCTGGTTCTATACACTTACAGTTCTTGCCGCTCTTTTGTTCGATAAACCTGCATTCCAGAATTGTGTGGTAAATGGACTTGTTTTGGCTAGCGATGGCCGTAAAATGTCTAAATCACTAAGAAACTATACAGATCCTGTGGAAGCAATTAATCGTTTTGGTGCAGATGCACTTCGTTTATTCTTGATTCATTCAACTGTAGTAAAAGCTGATGATCTTCGTTATTCTGATGAAGGTGTTCGTGATGTTTTAAAATCAATCATTATTCCTTGGTGGAATTCTTATTCATTCTTTGTAACTTATGCAAATATTGATAAAGTTTCTCCAACAGGACATATGTTTGATAAAAATCTTCCTTCAAATCCACTTGATGCCTGGTTGCTTTCAATCACACAGAAACTGGTTTCAGATGTAACTGTTGCACTTGATGATTATGATTTATCAGCTGCAATTGATCCAATTGTTAAGTTTATTGATCAGCTTAATAACTGGTACATTCGTAGAAGTCGTCGTCGTTTCTGGAAGTCAGAGAATGATACAGATAAAGCAGAAGCTTATGAAGCACTTTATTTTGCATTAAAAACTGTTGCAGAAGTTGCTGCTCCATTTGTTCCGTTTATTACAGAAGAAATGTATCAGAATCTTAAGACTGCTGATGATAAAGAATCTGTACATTTGTGTGATTATCCTATTGCAAACAAGGCATGGATTAATGAAGAACTTGAATTTAAGATGACTACAGTTCAGAAGGCTGTTTCCATGGGACACAGTTTACGTAACCAGTTCAATCTTAAAAATCGTCAACCTTTAGCATCAGTTGCTCTTGTAACTCGTAATGCAGAAGAAAAGGCTGTTCTTGCAGAAATGCAGGATGTAATTGCAGAAGAATTGAATGTTAAGAAAGTTGAATTCCATGATCGTGAAGATGAACTTGTTGAATATAAAGCAAAAGCAAACTTCAAGGTGCTTGGTAAGGAACTTGGTCCTAAGATGAAGGCTGCTGCAGTTGTTATTATGACTTTAACTTCTGAACAGATTCAGTCTATCCTTGAAGGAACAAATCTTTCAATTGATGTTGAAGGTCAGGCAGTTGAACTTGATACTGAAAAAGTACTTGTTGAACGTCTTGAAAAAGATGATTTGAAAGTTTTAAATGAGGGTACTTTAACAGTTGGGCTTGATTCAAAAGTTACAGAAGATCTTAAAAAAGAAGGATATGTTCGTGATCTTATTCGTGGAATTCAGAATCAGCGTAAAGAGAACGGATATAATGTAACTGACAGAATTACAATTAAACTTTCTGGTGATGAAGTATTAGAATCTGCATTTAAAATGTTTGGTGATTTTATTTCAAATGAAACACTTGCAAATTCAATTTCCTGGGAAACATCTTTGAGTGGTGCTACAGAAGTTGAAGCTGATGATAAAAAATGGAGTTTTGTAATTGCAAAAGCTTAATTCTACAAAAAAGGGGTTGTCACTTATAAAAAAAGTGACATTCCTTTCCTTATTTTCAATTTTTTTCTTTAGTTGTAAATCACTTCCAGAGAATTCAAAGTCTAAAGTGAATTCTCTGGATTTATTAGATTATTCCAATAATTTTTATCTTTCAATTCCAACAAAAGTTGATCCAGATTTGATTAAGAGAATTTTACAAAGTAATGTAAATGGTCTTTCTGAATCAGATGCAGATTCACTTTTGGAAAGAATTGATAGAACTTATATAGGTCTGACTAGAAATTATAAATCTACAAAAATTCAAGCAGCTGCCGATGTTAATATACCTAAAAAATATATTCCTTCAATTCTAACTGCAAAAAAAGGTTGGGAAAAAAGTTCTTTTAATGCTATTAATCCCGATACAAAATATGACATATTTACTCAGAACAATATGGCTATTTCATTTCCATCAAATGCTAATTGTTGTTTTGGTGAAAATATAGAATATATGTTGCAGCAATATAATGAAATTTATAATACACCAGCAGATTCTGTGATTAATGAAAAAAATAGTGAACTTCCAGATGAAATTTATAACTGGCTTTCCGAAAGTAAAGATGTAATAAGATTTTTTACTATTAATCCTCAAACATATCTTTCTATGTTGATTGGTACAAATATTAATTTACAATTGATTAATGTTTGGGGGGAAATAAAGCCGGATCCCACAAATAGTAAAATGCTTTTACTTGATTTTTTCTTTGAATTTAAAAGTGAACTTGTAAAAAAAGCTGGTCAGGCACTTCTTTCATATACATTTGCTCTAACAAATCCTGAAATTACATCAGAATCTGCTACCGTTTTAAAGGTTTCTGGTATACAATTACCTAAAGAGCAATTATATAAAATACTAGTTTTATGAGGTTAGGAAATGGAAGATAATAAAATCATTCTTAAGGCTGAAGATTTAGATGGTTATTTAACAGCAGAAGATCAGCAGGATTTGGACAGACTTGAATCAATGTTCAAAGAAACAATGAAATTTTTTGACCCAAAAGATGAAGATAAAATTATTCAAGGTTATGATGAAATGGGTAAAGCAATGCAGGATATTTGTAAAAAACACCCTGCAATTAAAGTTTATTCATTTGTAACAGAGGAAGATGCTCATGCGGAATGTTCTCGTGTTATTTCAAAGCTTCGTGATATAAAAACTGATCATCAGGAATTTATGTATTACAGTCAGCGTGCTTATGAAATGCTTTTTCGTATGGCTTATACTGATGGTCCAAATAAAAAAGGTCACATGGTTGTAAAAACACCTGTTAATTTTCCAGTTCAGAATTACGCAGTTCATAAAATTCCTGATATTGATGATAAAATTGAAAATACTGCAGTTTGTGTAATGCTTCGTGGTGCACTTTTACCAAGTATGATTATGTCTAAAGAAATTGAAGAATATTCATCTCATGGTTATAAAACTCCTTTTGCTTTATTTAAAATCAGTCGTAATGATTCAAAAAATGAATCTGATATGGAATATGTTATGGATTTGAATAAATCTTTCTTTAATCTTGAACAGCTTGATGGTAAAGATTTGATTTTTGCTGATCCAATGAATGCAACTGGTGGTTCTCTTGTTACTGTTGTAAAATATTTGCAGGCGCAAGGAGTAAAACCTAAATCAATTCAGTTCTTTAATACAATTTCTACTTTAAAAGGTTCAATCCGTGTTACACGTGCCTTAGAGAATTGTACTTGTAATACTTTATGGCTTGATCCTGTAATGAATGAAAAAGCTTATATTATGCCTGGTCTTGGAGATGCAGGTGACCGTTTGAATGGTTGTGACACAAAGGATGCTCCAAGAAATATGATTCAGTTAATTGCTGATTATGGTCACAACATTTCAGGCTTGTATAAATCTCAGTTATATGAAATTGAAAAGATTGTTTTGGGCTAGTATTCCCTTTTTTTTCTTAATTTCATGTTCCTCTAATAATGGTCTTATTCCAGGACAACAATCTGCAATTCAAAAAAATATTTATTCTGAATATATGAGAATTGCAGATGAATATTTTAATTTAAAAAGATACGATAAGGCTTTGATTTATTATAAAGAATGCCTTTCTTTTTCGGAATATCATAAGGCTGCGTCTTATAAACTTGCAAAAACTTATGTTATGCAAAAAAATTATAAAGAAGCAATTCCTTTATTTAAAGAGTTGCTTTTAGATGATTCAAATAATCAATCTTTAATTGAATCCCTGGCTTATTGTTATGCTATGAGTTCTGAAAAAAATAAAGCTGAAGAATTATATTTGAATTTGATTAATGATTACGGTAATCAGAGTTCTTATTATGAAAATTTAATTATTCTTTATATTCAAGATAAAAAAAGGGAACAATCTGAAAATCTTTTAACTCAATTAAAAGAAAAATTTCCAGATTGCTCCAATATTCAAAAGTTAGAAAGCGAAATTGAAAAATTAGAATAAATTATTCTTTTTCTTCAAGGAATTTTCTATATTTGTCTGCATCAACTCTAAAAGCAATAATAGGTGAGTCAGCTTCTTGTTCTGCATGTTTTAAAGCCTGTTCAGCTTCATTTACTAATCTTTCGGCATTTACCATTCTTACCGATCTTGTTGAAATACCAATATAGCATTTTCCAAAACCATTAAGAATGTTATCAATGTCAAGTAAAAGCTTATTTGCAAAACTAATTGCATCATCAATTGAGGTTCCAATTTTTAATGCAACATATGAATCTTCTCTAAATTCGAAAATCATATCTTTAAATTGGAATTGTGTAGTTAAATATCCGCAGATTTTTTTAGTTATATCTGATTCTCTACTAACTTCTTTGATTTTTATAATAAATAAAGATAAATCACTTTCAGATGCTGTGGCTCTATTTAATTCATTATCCAGTCTTGTATTTAAATAGGACTCCCAGCCAAAACCAGTTACTGGTGAAAAAAGTCCTGCAGGTGAATTATTCTCTACTTCAATATTCATGGGTTTTATTTCATCACTTGGCAATGGAAGAACTTCATCATTTTCTAGTTGTGTTTTATATTCATTTATTTCCGAAGCTTCTATTTCTTCAGAAATTTTTTCTTCTTCAACAGGTTCTTCAATGGTTGTAATTTTATAATCATGTCCATTTTCTTCAAATTTTGGTATGATAATTTGATTTTCGTCTGTTGTTAAAATTGATTCATCTGTAGTTAAAAATGATTCATATGTTGAAGTTTGTTCTTCTTCATTATCATTTAATTCAATGTTTTCAAACAAAGGATCTGACAAAGAATCTGACAAAGAATCTGGTAATGCTGATTCGGCTTCTATTTCTTCATTTTTTTCATCCATTGCAATTTCACTTACAGACATTTCCTTTTCTTCAATAACAGCTTCTTTTTTTTCAATTTCATCCAATTCATCATCAGATTTTTTTGCTTCATTTATTGCTTTAATGATTTTTTCATTTTCTGCTTCATCTGTTTCAGGTTCAACATAAATTGAATCTTCAGGTTTTGATTTCATTTTTGAATTTTTACCTAATAAAGCATCTAGCATAATAAGAAACAAGGTTAATACTGTAACAAAAAGAATGATTGCAAATGAGATTTTTACATCATGATTTATTACAGCTGGTGTTAAAACATAGAGATTTGCTGTAATTGTAATTTTATTTCCATGTAAATCAAAGGTTTTATATTTATTAACAATAAGCTTTGAAGAACCCTGCTGCATATCTTTTTCAGTAGGATAATTAATATAAGGTTGATCATTTATTTCGATAGAAAGAGATGAATAATTTTCTATGCCGTTTATGGCTCTTAATATAGAGTTTTCAAAATCTCTAGAATTGAGTTTTACTGAATCTGGTATCTGTTTAATTGATAATGACATTCTTTCGAATCTATTATCTGCCGCAATGTTTCCTTTTTTATAGTCTGTGTAAATATTGTATCCAAATAAAGAAATTGCAAATACAAGTATTAATGAAATAATAATAGAGTAAATGATTACAAATGATTTTTTCATGTGTTATTCTAACCTTAATATAATAGAGTAAGC
>JAHAZJ010000176.1 GCA_018385315.1 Treponema sp.
TCAATATACTCATTAAAATAATTTTTTCTAATAGGCTTACCATTCATAAAACAAAAAATTTCATTTTCACCTTTTAAATGAATAGGATAAAATCCACAATCAACAGCAAGTTCTTCATTCATCAAAATTATTTTTTCATTAACTTCTTTTTTTATCAATTTATCTTCATCAGATTCTATATATTTTTCTTTTTTATGACTATTTTTTGGCAATGGTTTTATATAACTTTGTTCTAGTTTTAATGCTTCCCCAATAGTAAAATCATTAATTAAAGAAAAACCAGCTGCCTTTTCAACACAAAATTTTCCAACTTTTGTTCGAAATAATCCAGAAAGATATCCTGCACTACCACATTCATTTGCAATATCTCTTGCAAGAGCTCTAATGTATGTGCCTTTAGAAACTTCAAATTCAACTAAACAGGAAAGAACATTTCCATCTTTATCCAGTAAATAATCCTGCAAGTCTGCTTTATATACAATTACTGGTCTTTTGGGAATTTCAATAATATTTCCTTTTCTTGCAAGATCACTTGCTCTATGGCCATCAACATGAATAGCAGAAAAAGAAGGTGGAGTCTGTAGCAATTCACCGGTATATTTATTTATTACTTTTTTAAGAACTTCTAATTCAGGTAGTTTTGCTGTTCTTACAATTTCACCAGTATATTCCAAAGTATCAGTTTCTTTTCCAAATGAAATAACAGCTTTATAAGTTTTACTAAATTCTGTAATACTAGAAACTAATCTTGTATATCGTCCAGTACACACAACAAGAAGACCTTGTGCAAAACTATCCAATGTACCTGTATGACCAACTTTATTTGTGTTTAATGCTTTTTTTACATTAAAAAGGGAAGAAAATGATGTAATACCAGGTGTTTTTGCCAAAAGTACAATACCATCCATATTTTCTTCCCCTTTTTTTTAGTTATTATTTTTGTTTTCCTGGCTTTCTTTTTCCAGTTCATTCAATTTTTGAACCATTTTGAATCCTTCTTTCATTCCTTCATCAACAATAAATTGAAGTTTAGGAAACTGCCGGATTCTCAATTTTTTTGCAATTTCACGTTGTATAAAACCTGCCGCCGCATTTAGTCCAGAAACACCATTTTTTAACTGATGATCAGTCAAAAAAGTTGAAACATAAACCTTTGCATACCCTAAATCAGATGTTACTTCAACACGATTAATGCAAAGAAAGGTTGACACGCGAGGATCTTTTACATCTCCCCGCAGAATTAACTGGGAAATTTCGTCACGGAGCTGATCATTCAGTCTCTGCAATCTATACTGTCCCATTATTTATCCCCGTCTGTCTGACCTGTTACATTCTTCTTAGCTATTTCAGCCTGTTCTTCAGCAAGTGTTTTTCCAAGTTTCTTAGCAACTTCAATGATTTCAAATACTTCAAATCTATCACCAACCTGAATATCCTGCCAATTTTCAAGACCGATACCACATTCATAACCTACGCTAACTTCTTTTGCATCATCCTTAAATCGTTTAAGTGAAGAAATTTTACCTGTGAATTTAACAATACCATCACGAATAAGGTTAACACTTGCAGAACGACGTACAATACCTTCTGAAACTGAACAACCAGCAATAACACCAACCTTTGGCACTTTGAAAGTATTTCTAACTTCAACCATACCAATAACTTCTTCTTTAGTATCTGGCTGCAACATACCTTCCATAGCCTGCTGAATTTCTTCAACACACTTATAGATGATGTTATATTTTCTAATTTCTACACTTTCTTGTTCAGCAAGAGCTTTTGCTTTTGGAGTTGGACGAACATTAAAACCAATAATAATAGCATTACTATCGGCAGCAGCCAATGTAACATCAGATTCATTAATGGCACCAGCACTAGAGTGAATAACAGAAAGTCTGATTTCTCTTGTAGAAAGTTTTTCCAAAGAAGATTTAAGAGCTTCTGCTGACCCCTGCAAATCTGCTTTGATGATAACTTTAAGTTCGTTTACTTCTTTATCTTCAATATCTTTATACAAAGTATCAAGAGATGTTTTCTTAACAGCTTTTGCCGCTTCAAAACGTTTTAATTCCTGACGTTTTGCTGAAATTGCACGAGCTTCTTTTTCTGATTCAGGAACCTGGAATGGATCACCAGCATTTGGCATTTCTTCCATACCAAGAACTTCAACTGGAGTAGAAGGGCCTGCTTCTGTAATTCTCTTTCCACGATCATCAAACATTGCACGAACGCGACCAGAATAAATACCAGCAACAAATGGATCCCCCTGTTTAAGTGTACCACGCTGAACAATAACAGAAGAAACAACACCACGTCCCTGATCTACTCTTGATTCAAGAATTTTACCTTCTGCACGGCAAACATAGTTTGCTTTTAATTCAAGCATTTCTGCCTGTAAAAGAATTGCTTCAAGAAGATCATCAATACCTTCTTTTTTCAAAGCAGAAATATGAACATACTGTGTATCGCCACCCCATTCTTCTGGTGTAAGACCAAGTTCAGAAAGCTGAGTCTTAACACGATCTGGGTTTGCCTCAGGTTTATCCACTTTGTTTACTGCAACAATAATTGGAACTTTTGCATCTTTAGCATGGGCAAGAGCTTCCATTGTCTGAGGCATAACACCATCATCAGCAGCAACAACAAGTACTACAATATCAGTAACCTGAGCACCACGAGCACGCATCATTGTAAATGCTTCGTGACCTGGTGTATCAAGGAATGTAATTTTTCCCTTTGGAGTAGTTACAGAATAAGCACCAATAGATTGTGTAATACCACCAGCTTCACCAGCTGCAACATTTGCATGACGAATAGCATCCAATGTTTTTGTCTTACCATGGTCTACGTGTCCCATTACAGTAACAATAGGAGGTCTTCCAATAAGTTCAACATCTCCATCTGCTTCACTTTCAATTACAGTTTCTTCATACAATGAAACAATATGAACTTCACAACCATATTCAGCTGCAAGAATTGAAGCTGTATCAGAATCGATTGACTGTGTAATTGTAACCATCATACCAAGTGACATTAATTTTCCAATAACTTCACTTGCTTTAAGATTCATTTTACGAGCCAAATCAGAAACAGAAATTGATTCCATAATATCAATTTCTTTTGGAACTACGCTTGCAGGAGTTTCTACTTTCTTTTTCTGTTCAAAGAATTTGTCGTCAAACTGTTCTTCATCTTTTCTGTTATAAATTTGTTTTTTGCCTTTATAAGCAGCTTTCTTTCCTGGTGTTCTTGAATTGTCAATTGGTAAAGGAGCTGGTGCACCCATTCCTCCACCAACACGAGGTCTAAATCCTCCCTGACCGCCACCATTCATACGATTCTGGAATCCACCACCCTGTCGATTCTGGAAACCACCATTCTGACCATTACGATTATTAAAGCCACCCTGACGATTCTGATTGTTATCTCTTTCCCGATTCTGATAGCTTTGACGTGCCTGAGCACCATTAAAACCACCACCTTCCCGATTATAAGGTCTGTTTCCTCCCTGTCCATTGCGATTATAACCACCATTCTGGCCGTTACGGTTATATCCGCCCTGTCTTGGTTTATCAGAAAGATTACCAGCCTTTACATTTGGACGAGAAGGATTTAATTCAAAAGTAGTTCTTTTGTTATCAGCACGATCATTTTTTTCAGCTCTGTCATTTCTCTGATTCTGATAATTAGAACCATTACCTTCTAGTCTAGCATTTGCTGGTTTACTAACTTCTGCTGTAGTATTTACTTCTGATGTTTCTTCAGACTTTTTAACAACTGGATGAACATCTTTTTTAACAACTTCTCCAGAAGCTTTAGGTGCATTCTGTGGAGCAGCAACTGGCTTTTTCTTTACAACAACAACCTTCTTTTTTTCAGGTGCCTGTGCCTTTGCTAAGCTTGGATTATCCTGTTGCTTTTTATGCACTACAAATTCGGGCTTTTTTTCATTTTCTTCAGCCATTTATTCTCTATTCCTCATCCTCTGTAAATTCAAATTCTACACCACAGTTTGGACAATGTGTCATTTCTAATGTGATTTTTGCACCACATTCAGGACAGAAGTATTCTTCTTCATCATCTTCTGTAGTTTCTTCTGTTGCAGCAGCTTCTGTTGCAGGTTCCTCTTCGTCTACAAACTCAACATTTTCTGAAATAAGTTTATTTACTTTTTCAAGATCATCCTGTGATATACCTTCAATTGAAATTGTACCAGCATCAAATGCTTCAACAAACTGTTCAATCTGTTCAATTCCATTAGCTTTAAGAAGTTCTGCAACATGAGCATCAACACCTGGCAATTCAGCAACAGTTGTAATTTCATCATAAGTAACATCATCATTAAACAATGCGTGGGCACTCTGAACTGTATTAAATGCAGACAAATCAAGTTCTGCAGCTTGTTCAACAGTTTTAACATCGATGTTCCAGTCACAAAGTTTATTTGCAAGACGAACATTCTGACCCTGACGACCAATTGCCAAAGAGAACTGAGATTCTTCTACAATTGCAAGTGCCTGACGTTTTTCAGCATCTGTAATAAGAACACGCTGTACCTGTGCTGGTGAAAGTGCATTTTTAATAAATACTGTAGGATCTGAATCCCATTTCAAAACATCAATTTTTTCGTTCAAAAGCTCACGAATTACATTCTGAATACGAACACCTTTCAAACCTACACAAGCACCAACTGGGTCAACTTCTTCCCGTTTTGAATAAACTGCAATCTTAGTTCTATAACCTGCATCACGAACAATTTTTATAATTTCTACAGTTCCATCTGCAATTTCTGGAACTTCTTTTTCCAAAATCGAGCTAACAAGCTTTGGATCACTTCTTGAAAGAACAAGCTGGAGTCCTGATGAAGTCTTTTTAATATCTACAATAAGAGATTTAATACGATCATTCTTCTCGTAGTATTCAAGTTTAGACTGATATTTTACAGGTAATACACCTTCAAGCTTTCCAGCATTACCTAAATCCACATAGATATTGCCATTTCTTTCTCTCTGGTAATAGCCGATAATAATTTCACCAATCTTATCCTTATATTCGTTGTAAAGAGAATCTTTAAAGGTTTCGTTTAATCCCTGATGAGCTGTCTGTTTACCAGTTGCAACAGCTGAACGATCAAATGTTTTTGGATCTTCAAGAATATCAATCTCGTCCCCTTCTTCAATTTCGTCACCTGCAAGATTTCTTGCTTCTTCAAGTTCAATTTCTTTTACAGGATCGTAAACACCATCAATTACAACTTTGCGAGAAAAAATTGAAACATCAGACATATCTTCATTAAATTTAACGATTGCATTTTCGTCTGTTCCGTAAGTTCTTTTATAAGCTGCTTTTAATGCTCTTTCAATTGTCTGCCGAACTGATTCTTCTGAATAACCTCTTTCTTCAATCAGCTGGCGGATAGCTTCTGCCATTTCTGACATTTTGAGCCTCCTTTATTTTGATATAAATTTTGCTTTTGCTATATTTTCAAAAAGTTCAGTGATTTGTTCACCGTTTTCTTTTTCCATTGTAACCGATTTATCATCTGCAGAAATAATTTTTCCACCAATCCAATCTGTAATTTCCTTGTCCCAAACACGAACATTTCTACCTTTAAAAACCGCAAATTCAGCAGCATTCTTTATATTATGTTCAATTCCAGGACTTGTAAGTTCCATAGTAGTATCTTCTGTTCCAAGAAGTTCTTCCAATTTTGGAAGCAAAACTCTATGAACCTTTGCACAATCATTAACCCCTATATTTTCATCAGGATTAACAGTTGTAACAATTGCTGAAATTTTAGTAATTGTTTTAGCTGGGATAATCTTTAAATCTACAAGTTTGTAACCCAATCCTTCAACAAGAACTGCGCACTCTTTGTAATACTTAATGCTATCGTAAGCTGTATATTCCATTGAGTCCCCTTAAATCACCAGGTAAATAAAAAGGACTCGTGAGCCACGAGTCCATTTAACTATAAAATTAAAATGTACATACTTAATATATAGATTTACTAATTTTTTGTCAATATATAGTAGAAATGTAAGTAATTATTGAATTAATAATAATCAAAAAAATACAATAAAATAAAAAGAAGACCTCTTAAATAACTATTATTTACTTTAGTAACCTTCCAGGAACCATTTAAATTTTCCATTTCCATGATTGTTACTTCTTTTTCTAATTTTCCATTGCTTTCATATTCTATGCCAAAACAAACAATAGCAGAATTATCATCTTCATAAAAAGTCTCTGAAATTTGATTAAGAAGTATAATTTTTTTCAAATCCCCATAATCTTTAATGGTATTAATTCCCAGTTGCAAACCTTCTTCTTCTACCGTTCCTTCCTCGGAAACAATGGCATATTTTTTGTAGTCTTCATCTCCATTAATGTAAGAAACAATAAAAGCAGTTGCAACATCTTCTAATTCAACAGGATTTTTTACAGTTTTTGTATCTTTGGTAATTTCTGTATATTCACCTAATAAATCCCAGGTAAAGTCTTCTAATAAAGGTTCTGTTAAAATATTAAATAATTCAATGTATTCTTCATCAGAAATGTATTCTTCATCAAAAAGGTCTTCATCAAAAAGGTATTCTTCATCAGAAATGTCTTCATCATCTTCAATCAATGGAAAAGAATTGTAATCTTCAGCTGAATCATCATTGTAGGAAGGAACTGTTGTACCAATTATTTCTCCATCTTCAGACCAATCCTGTTCCCACCAACCGTAGTAACAATCCTCATCTCCATCCACAAGCCATGAAACACCGCTGTAAGGATCATAATCATAGGCTGATGTAAATTTTAAATAATCGTAATCTGAAAAATTATAATCACACACATACTCAGATAATGGCAACACTAAACCACACTCACCACAAACATATAAGGCATTAGGATTGGAATTGTTAAATGCACCAGAATTGATGTTTCCTTCATCCCAGAAAAATACAGCCTGCAGATTTTTTAGATTACTACACACACCGTTAGGAATATCTTCGCCTAAAAACTTTCCAAAATAAACCCAGTAAAGATTGTCATGCCCGGCAAAACAATTAGTTGGAAGAGGAATATACTCTCCATAACTATCTGTATCATAGCTTGATTCAGAAATATCTACACAATAATACTTTTCAGGATGTTCAATAATCTGAGTTTTAATAACTGAAAAATTGTTTACTGATTGATATCCATCAAAATAGATATAATCAAAAGGCCCTGAAAATTTTAATCTTGAACCAGCAACACATAAATCATGGAGTTTTTCTATCATTCTGTACTGGAAAAATTCTTCATCTAACTTAGAAAAATCAAAATCTTCTGGAAAATTAATAGAATAATCTTCCCCTTCTTCCAATTCGTCAAATATTTCATAAATATTATCTGTATTCACATCTAAAATCTGATATGAATTATAATCAGTGGCAAAAAGACCTGTACTTAAAAATAGAAATGCTAAAAAAACTGCAAATTTTTTCATCAATTATTCTCCAATAATTTTAACAGCTTCAGCCACAGAAAGTTTCTCTTTCATTTCACGAGTTTTAAGATTTTTTAATGTGAAAGTGCCGTTTTTAACATCTTCTTCGTTCATTAAAATCCCCCACTCCACATTCTTTGCTTCTGTAACATTGTATTGCTGGTTCATCTTTTTTGCTTCAGGGAACACTTCAACAGCAATTCCATTTTTGCGTAAATCAGCAGCAAGTTTCTGATATGCAGTCATGTGGTCATTATTTTGACAGAAAATTTCAACATCAAGATAACTTCCACGATTTTTTGTAATACCAAGAACTTCAAGCCCCGCAATCAGTCTGTCTAATCCAATAGAACCACCGACACCAGGAACTTTTTCTTTCATATAAAGACCTGCAAGATTGTCGTAACGACCACCAGAACATACAGAACCAATGTTCATTCCTTCAACAAAAGTTTCAAATACAACACCAGTATAATAATCAAGACCACGAGTAATAGCAGGATCAAGCTTGAATGCATTCTGAATACCAGCTGCACACATCATATTGTAAATATCACGAAGTCGTTTTGAATCTTCTGCTGGTCCACCAGCCATTTCTTCCATATTCTTAAGGGTAGCTTCAAAACTATCTTTAGGATCAATAAATTCAAAAATTTCTGATGCAAATTCTTCAGATGATGTAAGAGCAAGCAATTCTTTTCCAACTTCTACATCTGCAAAACGACCTTCTCTTAATGCAGTTTTAGCTTCTTCATTCTGCTTTGGAAGTTTATCAATCCATGCAAGAATGTCAGTTGATTTATCCTGTAAACCAATTTTTGCAAGGAATCTGTTTAATAAACCACGGTGATTAATACACATTGTAATTTTGTGATTTTTTAATGTTTCATAACCTGGAATATCTTTTAAAGAATATAGAGCTGTCTGTAATACATTAAGAATTTCAAAATCAGCAGCAGCTGTATCTGAACCTACCATATCAATATCGCACTGAACAAATTCTCTGTAACGTCCAGCCTGAGGTTTTTCACCACGCCAAACTTTTGCAATATGATAGCGCTTAAATGGCATATAAAGTTCTGAATAATGTTCTGCAGTAAAACGAGCAAATGGAACTGTAAGGTCAAAACGCATTGCTACATCACGACCACCATTGTCTTCAAAACGGAATACCTGTTTTTCAGTTTCACCATTGCTTTTACGCAAAAGAATCTGGGTATACTCCAGAACAGGAGTATCAATGGGAACAAAACCGAAAGAGCGGTAAATCTGTGTAATTTTTTCTGTTAAATCAGAACGCTGAATTTCAGCAGCAGGCAAAATATCTCTAAAGCCTTTTAATACCTTTGGTTGAATTAAGTCACTCATAATTTAATAATAATAAAAATTTCAATTTATAACAATTAGTAGTGACAGTGCTTTATTTTGTAAAACTCCACATTGCTTTTGGTTGCTTTGGATTAACACCTTCCAGCTTAAATAAATCGGGAAGATTTACAAAAGTGTATCCTTCTGCCTTTAATTCAGGAATTAATCTTTCACAAGCTTCCAGGGTTGCTTTGTTTCCTTCCATAACGTGTAAAAGATAGATAATTCCGTCTTTTGCAGCTTCCTTCATTCGACGGTAGCGTTCATCTGCACCTACTTCTGGAACCCAGTCTTCTACACCATGGCCGCAAATAAAAGGAGTTGGTATTGTTTCATGTAGCAAATCATTAACATCAATAAACGGAGGACGGAAAAAGGTTGGACGCACACCTGTAATTTCGGTAACTGCATCATCACACTTTTTATATTCTTCCATCATTTCTTCTTTAGTAAGCTTTGACATAAAAGGATGGGTCCATGTATGATTCTGAATATCACATCCCATTTCAAAGGCACGGCGAATTACTTTTTTATTTTCTTCTGTAATTTTGTTTCCAATCAAAAAGAAAGATGCTGGTACCTGATATTTTTCAAGAATATCAAGCATATCATTCATTGTATTGTCTCCAGGTACATTATTTGGACCATCATCAAAACTTAAACAAACATATTTTGCCATTTTTATCTCCTATTTTATTTCTCTTACACCATCTCCAGAAGCACACCCGAAGAAAGCCCCATTGTAACCAACCACTTGTGTATATTCTTTTTGAACTGATGTAATAAAATCTTCAACCTTATTTTTGTTTACAAGAGCAATTGCACAGCCACCAAAACCCGCACCTGTCATTCGGGCTCCAATACATCCTGGCTGTTTAGAAGCCGCTTCTACCAAAGTATCTAGTTCAAGTCCTGTAACTTCGTAATCATTTTTTAAGGATTCATGAGAAGCATATAAAAGTTTTCCCAGTTCAATCAGATTATTGGATTTTAATGCTTCAACAGCTTTGTTTACCCGGTCCATTTCTGTAACGCAGTGGCGAACTCTTTTATAAATTACAGGATCTTTTATGGCAGTACCTATTTTTTCAAACTGACTTACAGATAAAGAACACAAATCTGGAATATTTGCTCCA
>JAHAZJ010000177.1 GCA_018385315.1 Treponema sp.
GGAATTGAGGCTAATCTTTCCAAGCACTCAATCGACAAAATGACGAGTGCAAAAGCTCTGGAAAAATCAAAAGCAAATGGTTTTACTCTTGCAGAACATTTTGAATTGGCTGCTAAAATCAAACCTCTTTATGAAAGCGCAATACTCGTAGCCTCACATGGAAATCTTAAAAATCCTGATGATCCGAATGTTGTTTCAATAAAAAGATTTGTTTCTGCCGCAATTTTACAAAGTGGTAGAAAAGCAGATGTATTGATTACTGTAAAAGAAAGTATTGCAAACGGACACAGAATATATTCAATAGAACTAGATGAAATAAATAAAGCCTCCGAAAGATTCGAAGGCTTGAGTGACGCGGCTGAAAAATCAGCGGACAGGGCAACTAAGACACCTCACGTCGATGATTCAAGTATAACAGATGAAGCCAAAAAGTCAAGCGAGGAACATAAATGACCGCCAAAGATTTGAAAAATGCACTTTTACAGGAAGCCGTACAGGGAAAACTTGTTCCTCAGATTGCAAGTGAAGGCAACGCGCGGGATTTACTGGAAGAGATACGGAAAGAAAAATTGTCACACGGATTTGCAAATTCCTACGGAATTTGCGATGGAAAGAATAGAAAAACTAAAAGCAGTGATTTACGTAGTAAATCACAAATCCGTGTGACGAAAAAAGAATTGCCGGAAATTACAGAAGATGAGATTCCTTTTGATATTCCAGAGAACTGGTGCTGGTGTAGATTGGGTGAAATTGTTTCTATTTTAGGGGATGGAATACATGGTACTCCTAATTATGATATTTCAGGAAATTATTATTTTGTAAATGGAAATAATTTGAATAATGGAAAAATTGAAATAAAACCTGATACAAAAAAAGTCAATCAATCTGAATATGAAAAATACAAGAAAGAACTAAACAATAATACTGTTTTTGTATCAATAAATGGAACTCTTGGAAATATTGCTTTTTATGAAAATGAAAAAATCATATTAGGTAAGAGTGCTTGTTATTTTAATCTTATCAAAAATGAAATGAAAATTTATATTTATTGGTTGATTAAAACTAAATACTTTTTAGATTATGCAAATGAAGAAGCTACCGGAACAACAATAAAAAATGTTTCATTAGCAGCAATGCGAAATTTTCCAATTCCCCTCCCACCCCTTGCCGAACAAAAACGCATTGTCATCGCAATCGAAAAGTTCATGCCGCTCATAGAAGAATACGGCAAAAAAGAAACAGAACTCAAAGCAATTAATGAAAAAATTGGCAAACTCACAAAAAAGGCAATCCTACAGGAAGCCGTACAGGGAAAACTCGTGCCTCAGATTGCAGGCGAAGGCAACGCACGGGATTTGCTGGAAAAAATAAGAAAAGAAATATTGTCACACGGATTTGCAAATTCCTACGGAATTTGCGGTGAGAAATGTAAAAAATCTAAAAGCAGTGATTTACGTAGTAAATCACAAATCCGTGTGACGAAAAAAGAATTGCCAGAAATTACAGAAGATGAAATTCCGTTTGATATTCCAGAAAGCTGGTGCTGGTGCAGGTTGGGAGAGATTGTGCCTTTTGGCGTATGTCAAAACGCTGAACCTCAAGAAATAAATGATGAAGATTGGATTTTGGATTTGGAAGATATTGAAAAAGATTCGGGAAAAATACTTTCTTTTAAAACAAAAAAAGAAGTCGATTCAAAAAGTACAAAACATATTTTCAAGAAAGGATTTGTCTTATATAGCAAATTGCGCCCCTATTTGAATAAATGTGTCATTGCCCCAAAAGATGGATTTTGTACATCTGAAATTTTACCATTAGATTTTGGTGATATGATTTACAATAAATATGCACAACTTTATCTTATGTCACCATTCTTTGTAGATTATACAAATTCATTATCTTTTGGTGTAAAAATGCCAAGGTTAGGAACTGAAGACGGAAGAAAAGCATTGTTCCCCCTTCCACCCCTTGCCGAACAAAAACGCATTGTCGCCGCAATCGAAAAAATGCTGCCTTTATGCGAAAAACTTGGAGAATAAAAAATGAGTAAATATAAAGCTTTTGTTATAATGCCTTTTGGATCAGATTTTAATGATGTATACAAGCTAGGAATAAAAGCAACTGCAAAAGAATGTGATGTTGATGCAAAACGTCTGGATGATGATTTCTTTGATACAAATATGGTCGAGGAAATTTATAAAAAAATAAACGATGCAGACTTTATTATAGCAGATATGACAGGACGAAATCCAAATGTGTTTTATGAAGTTGGATATGCAGATGCAAAAAATAAACTTATACTATTATTAACACAAAATGTAAATGATATTCCATTTGATTTTAAGCAACGTCTTCATATTGAATATTCAGATGTAAGTTCTTTAAAAGAGAAGCTAAAAGATAAACTGGACTGGGCAAAACAAGAAATCTCAAAAAGAAATGAAAGTAAAATAAGTATTTCATTTTCAGTAGAGTCAGCTTGGTTAGATAGAACTGAATACCATGATGAAGCTCATGTACATTATTTACTTGAACTTACAAATCTAACGAATGAACCAATAGATAAACTTCAGATGATAGATATCTTAACTGGTACAAAATGGGATTTCTTTATTGATGAAAAGCATATTAAAAATGAAGATATTAGAGAAAGTAATATTAAGCAAAGACGACATCGTTTAATACCGGAAGAAAAGATTATTCCTGCAAATGATCATATTCAAATAAAACTCGAAAGCAAGAAAATATTGTGGAATAGCTGGGATAAAACTGAACAGCAAGAAACTTATAATTTAAACGGATGGTTGGAAATCAAAGTGTTTGTTAACAACAAAGAAATTAAAAGAAGAATAACACTAAATCAAAATATTGCAGAAATACCTTTTTAATTTGGGGAGAATTATATGATAAAAGTAAATTCAAAAATAAAAAATTATTGTAATGATTGTCATCACGAAACTTGGCACAATGTTTTATTTGTAAAAACAATTACTGGTAGTAGTGAAGAAATTTCATGGTCTACCGATTATGGGGTCTTACAATGTGCTGGATGTGACAGGATTTGTTTTAAAACAGAGTCTTCAGATTCTGAAAGTTACGATATTGATGAGCGTGGAAATTGGATACCTATTATTAATGCAGAAAATTACCCATCAACTAATGAGGGACTTGGTGAAATTGAAAATTTATATGAAGTTCCTATTGAAATTAACAAGATTTATACTGAAACAGTAAAGTCAATAACTGATGGTTGCTACACTTTAGCCGGTATAGGATTAAGAGCAACAATTGAAGCAATTTGTAATCATGAAAATATTCAAGGGCGAGATTTAAATACAAGAATTAACAAATTGGTAACAAATGGTTTTATTTCAAAAGATGATGCTAGCAAATTGCATGCAATTCGATTTATAGGAAATGATGCTGCTCATGAAATAAAGGCTCCATTAAATAATCAAATAATAATTGCATTAAAAATTATCCAACATTTAATATCTACAAAATATGCAATGCAAGATGAAATTAATAAGTATTTAGAATTACCAATTACAACATATGAAGATTTTAAATCGCTGTTAAATAAAAAAATAGCACATGGACTTATTGCTGGAACTTTTACACTTCAATCATTAATGGGAAAAGATAAAAGAAGAATAAGTAATGAAGATTTAAATTCATTTATACAACAATATGAATCAGAAATACAAAATGGTAATATTACTATTATTGAAGATGTAACAGCACAAATTCAAAATACTGGTGTAGATACTAATTCAAACAATCAAAGAATATATCGAAAAAAAACTTAAACTATGGACCAAAAATTCCTAAAACGTCTTATTTCAGAATGTCCTCTTACAGATTTTTCACAAAACGGAAACGTTACTGAAAGACAATTGCAGCTTGATAAATATTTAGAACAATTCACAGACTTCCTTTATTCAAATGAAAATCAACTTATCCAACATTTCTGGCAGGAATATATTGAATCTTCAGAAATTGGATTACTCCAGAATTCAGAAATGCTCAGAAGGTGCTTTATTTTTCTTGATTGCGCTGTTGCAATTTATAACTATACGGCAAGAAAAAGCAAAGGTAAAAAGAACTCTCAAATTGCAGAACATGTTTCTGTACAACTGCAAAATGATTTGAATCAATATAAAAGTATTCTGCTTCTTGCAATGAATGGTTGCTTTAAAAGCGTGATTGTAGAGTATCGTTCTCTATATGAAAGTTTTGTAATTGGACAATATCTTGTTCAGAATCCAGACTTAATTCCTGTTTATAAAGATCATCTGCAATTTCTTAGATATCATCTTACTCAACTTGTTGGGAACAGTATACCAGAATGGGATATAATTCATGATGATTATTTGAATAAATACGGCCAGGAATTTGCAGAAAATTATGGATGGACCAAAAGCAAAATTCCAAATAAAAAAGAGAGAAAAATTGGAACTTTGGCAAAAAAATGTAATTTGGAAAATTCATTCACGGTTTTATACAAGTATTCCAGCAGTTATGTTCATTCTTCAGCTTTTTCTGTATCAACCAGAACTGATTTAAGTCAAATAAAAATCTTCTTTCAGGCTGCAATGCACTTTATCGAATCAGAGATAACAGATTACCTGCGAGAAAGTAAGCTACCTGCAAAAGATGCAGTTATTATGCGGAATATTCTGGTATTTTTATATCAGGATTTTGAAAAACTAGATATAAATCTAAAAGGAGATTTATGATAATGCCCACACAAACCAA
>JAHAZJ010000178.1 GCA_018385315.1 Treponema sp.
AAAATATGTCTATCGAAAGAGTAACTTATCAACTGGGAGATGCCGAACTCATCCTTGAAACAGGAAAAATCGGTAAACAGGCTAATGGTTGTGTTTACGCTCAGTGGGGCGGAGCAGCTGTTATTGCAACTATTTGTGCTTCTTCAAATGTAACAGAAGGTCAGGATTTCGTACCTGTTACTGTTGAGTACAACGAAAAATTCTATGCTGCTGGTAAAATACCTGGTGGCTTTGTAAAACGTGAAGGTCGTCCAAAGGATAAAGAAATCTTGGTTTCTCGTCTTATTGACCGTCCAATGCGTCCTCTTTTTGAACCATCATTTGGTCATGAATTGCAGATTGTTCCAACTTGTGTTTCTGCTGATGGTGTTCACACTCAGGATATTCTTGCTGTAATTGCTGCTTCAGCTGCTACATGTATTTCTGATATTCCATTCCACGGTCCAGTTGCTGCTTGTCGTGTTGGCTATTTGAACGGCGAATATATTATTAACCCAACATTCGAACAGATTGAAAAGGGTGATCTTGAAATTGTTGTTGCCGGAACAAAAGACGGTTTTACAATGGTAGAAGGTGGCGCTAACGAAGTTTCTGAAGAATTGATGCTTGGTGCTTTGGAAAAGGCTCAGAAGTTCATTACTGATATGTGTCTCTTGCAGGAAGAATTGGTAAAGAAAGCTGGAAAAGAAAAGCTTCCTTTGAACCCACTTGATGTAACTTTGGACAATGCTGAAGCAATTGAAGCTGAAGCAACTCCTCTCCTTAAAGAAGCTTGCTTCCAGGATGGAAAACAGAACCGCGGTATTGCAATTTCTAAAGTAATCAAACAGGTTTCTGAAAAATATGCAGAACAGTTGGCTGACCCAATTCAGGCTAAATTGTTCATGACTTTGATGGATGATATTCAGTACAAACTTCTTCGTAAATCAATTATTGATGAAGGTGTTCGTATTGATGGTCGTAAGACTGATGAAATCCGTCCAATTTCTTGCGAAATCAATGTTCTTCCAACTCCCCACGGCTCTGCTTTGTTCACACGTGGTGAAACTCAGTCTTTGGCAGTATGTACTCTCGGTACTGCAATGGATGAACAGACTTATGATGATATTGATGGAGACCGCTCAGAACACTTCATCCTTCATTATAACTTCCCACCATACTCAGTTGGTGAAACAGGAAAATTAACAACAGGTCGTCGTGAAATTGGTCACGGAAACTTGGCTCGCCGTTCATTGGCTGCTATGGTTCCTTCTCGCGAAGAATTCCCATACACTGTTCGTGTAGTTTCTGAAATTATGGAATCTAACGGTTCTTCTTCACAGGCTTCTACTTGTGGTGGTTGTCTTTCTATGCTGGCTGCTGGTGTACCAATGAAGAAAATGGTAGCTGGTATTGCTATGGGTCTTATTACAGAACCAGAAGGAGACAATCCATATGGACGTTATGCAATTCTTTCTGATATCCTTGGTGAAGAAGATCACCTTGGTGATATGGATTTTAAGGTAGCAGGTACAGAAGACGGTATTACTGGTTTCCAGATGGATATTAAGATTGCCGGTGTAACAACTGAAATCATGAAGAAAGCTATGGAACAGGCTCGTGCAGGTCGTATGCACATTCTGGGAAAAATGAAGGAATGTATCGACAAGCCAGCACCACTTTCTCCACGGGCACCACAGATTCTTACAATGAAGATTCCTGTAGATAAGATTGGTGCTTTGATTGGACCTGGCGGAAAGAACGTAAAAGCTCTTTGTGCTCAGTACGGTGTAACAATCAACACTGATGATGATGGTACAGTTACAATTTACGGAAAAACTGGAATTGCTGCTGAAGCTGCTAAAAAAGCTGTTAAAGGCATTACAGAAGATCCAGAAGTTGGAACAATCTACCAGGGTACAGTTAAACGTATTATGGAATTCGGTGCATTCGTTGAAATCCTTCCTGGAAAAGAAGGTTTGTGCCACATTTCTAAACTTTCACGCCAGCGGGTAAGCAAGGTTACTGATGTTCTTTCAGAAGGTCAGCAGATTCCTGTAAAGCTTCTTGAAGTTGACAAACAGGGCCGCTTGAACCTTTCTTACATCGATGCTTTGGAAGAAGAAAAGAAATAATTTTAGACGCTGATAAACAGGGTTAAAAATAACAGGACGCAGATGACTTTTTAGTTATCTGCGTTTTTTTTTCACAAATGGATTCAATCACAAATGGAAATAATCTCAAAAGGATACAAATAAAACATAGATGATGGAAAGGGGAAGGTAAAACTGTAACAAACTTTGAGTGAAATTATTATATTAATATATGAGGTATAAAATGAAAAAGAGTTTAATTTTTATTGCAAGTTTATTGTGTATTTTATTTATTTCTTGTAGCAAATCAGCTGGAAATAATGCAGCTAAATATGAAGATTTTGAATATGCTATTCCAGAGGAAAATACTGTCCTTAATTCTGGAATAACAATGTCTTCTGCGAGAAAAGCTGCTGTAAATAACGATATTGTAGATATGGATGCTGCTTACGAAATGGAAGACAGTATAGAAGTTCCTGCATCAGGTGTGGAACGAAAACTTATTAAAAACGGATATGTATGTATAAATGTACCATCTTTTGATTCAATTGAAATGCAGATTCAAAATTATGCAAAATTATATGGTGGTTATATTACAAATACTTATCTTTCAGAAAACAATTATTCTGCTGAAATCAAAATTCCTTCTGTTAATTTTGAAAATGCAATGAATAATGCTGGAACATTAGGTGAAGTTAAAAATCGTTCACAGAATGCCAATGATGTTACAGAAGAATTTTATGATTTAGAAACAAGAATTAATACTAAGAGAATTCTTAAGGATAAATTGGAAGGTTATTTAAAACAAGCCGCTTCTGTAAAAGAGCTTCTAGAAATTGAACGCCAGCTTAATAATGTAGTTACAGAATTAGAATCAATGGAAGGCAGAATGAAACGTCTTTCAAATCAGATTGAGTATTCTACTATTACTATTAATGCATATCTTCCAACTGGATTTGTTGATACTGGTTATAATTGGCCAGATATTAAAGAAGATTTTAGAAAAATGGGTGTAAATATTGTTCATTTCTTTGAAGGT
This sequence comes from Treponema sp., assembly GCA_018385315.1. Classification (GTDB taxonomy): domain Bacteria; phylum Spirochaetota; class Spirochaetia; order Treponematales; family Treponemataceae; genus Treponema_D. The sequence continues at coordinate 3,112 of JAHAZJ010000178.1, forward strand.
TTGCTTGTTGTTGCTTTGTATCTTGTTATTTATGGTATTCCTTTAATTGCAATTTGTGCTTTATTATACTGGCTGCTTTTTGGAAAAATTGGTTTGTTGATAAAATTATTTAAAAAAATCAGCCGTAAATAATTTTAGCCATAATTTTAGTCATAATTTTTCCATATCTGATGTATACACTCAACTATATGTGGTATAATTTAGATATGGGTGTAAAAAAATCAAAAAAGGTAAAAGGTTCCAAAAAATCTACAAAAAAAGAACCTTTTACCATAAAAAAGCTTTTTATACTGCTGGTAAAATTATTTGTAGCAGTTTTATTATTCGTCTTAATTATAAATCTATACATATACAACTTCTCAAAAAAATATGTTTATGATGATATAGACCAGGTTCCTTATAAGTACACAGCAATTGTTCCAGGAGCTTCAGTTTATGTTTCAGGAAATGTTTCTGATGTTTTAAGAGATCGAATTGATGGGGCAGTTGCTTTAATTCATAATGGTCAGGCTGAAAAATTTCTTGTTTCCGGGGACCATGGTACTAAAGAATATGATGAAGTAAATGCAACTAGAAAATATGTTTTAAAAAGAGAGTTGTTGCCGGAAGAAAAAATCTTTATGGATCATGCTGGTTTTAGTACTTACGAAACAATGTATAGAGGCCGGGATGTATTTTGTGTAACTGATTGCTGCGTTGTAACTCAGAAATTTCATATTTATCGTTCTGTATATATTGCCCGAAAACTTGGGCTTGATGCTGTTGGTTATATTGCGCCGGAGAAAGTTTATTTGGGAAAAAGAAATCATCTTTTGTGGAATTGTCGTGAAATTCTTGCAAGAGTAAAAGCTTTTTTTGATGTCACATTTCACGTAAAACCAACTTATTTAGGAGAACAGATTCCTGTATCTGGAGACGGAAGAAAAACCTGGGAATAGGAATATAGTTTTTTTTCGCTGATTAAAGTATAATAAAAATATGAATAAGATTGATGTAAAATATGTTGCTTTAGAGGGAGCTGTTGTTCCAGAATATAAAACTGCCGGTGCTGCAGGTGCTGATGTATGTGCTTATTTGCCAGAAGGGTGTGTTACAATTGCAGCTGGTAAATTTGCAATGATTCCTACTGGTGTTTTTTACGAAATTCCAGATGGTTATGAAATTCAGGTAAGACCTCGTTCTGGTTTAGCTGCTAAAAATGGAATTACAGTGCTTAATACTCCGGGAACAATCGACAGTGATTATCGTGGAGAGTTAAAAATTATTTTAATTAATCTTGGTGATAAAGATTTTACAATTAATCATAATGATAGAATTGCTCAAATTATTATTAGTCCTGTAATTCAGGCTCAGTTTAATCCTGTTCAGAATTTATCAGAAACGGAAAGAGGAAGTAGTGGGTTCGGTTCGACTGGAGTTGTTTAATAAGTTTATAGATAAACTTCTTTTTCCAAGAAAAAAAAATTTCCTCACAAAACAAACTGATATTCCTGGAAAGCATATTCTGCTTAAATATATCGTTAAAGAATTGCTGAATTATTTTGTGGTTTGCTTTTTATTTTTATTTGTTATTTTTTTTGCCAATCAGATTCTTTTAATTGGTGAGCAGTTGCTTTCAAAGCGAGCGCCTTTTAAGGATGTATTTTTTATAATGCTTTATAGTGTTCCCGCTCTTGTGGCTCAAACAACCCCTTTTGCTACCTTAATAGGATTCCTTATGTGTCTTGGTAGAATGATGAGTGAAAATGAGATTTTGATTATTCGTGCATCAGGTTTTGGTTTTAAATATATTTGTATTCCTGTAATTTTCCTAGGATTTTTGATTTCCATTTTTTCATTCTTTGTTAATGATTATTTGATGCCTTTGTCCCGTATAAAATACAATAAGCTTTTTTTTGAAATTACAAGATCTAATCCTACAATTGTTCTTGAGCCTAATTCTGTTAAACAAATTGGGAATTCTACAGTTGTAATTGGGGATGTTGTTAATGATGAAGTTTCAGATATTATTCTTTTTAATCCAGAAGGAAATGGGGAAGAGTCAATTATTGTTGCAAAATCTTCAAAATTAAAAGATTCAAAGGAATCTGGTGTTTTGTTGCAGCTTCATATGTCAGAACCTGTAATGCTTACTAAAAAAAGAAATGCATCAAATTATGACACAATGCAGGCTGATAAAATGCTTATGAATATTTTTGATACAGTTTTTTCGACTAATACTGGTAGTTCTCCATCTGAAATGACTTCTTCTGATTTACGAAAGAGAATTATAAAATTAAAAGAAGTTTCAGGTTCCAACGATTATCAGGTAAATACATGGAATATGGAATATTACAAAAAATTTTCAATTCCATTTGCTTCTTTTTTCTTTTCAATACTTGCTTTTTCTATTGCATTTTTATTTGGAAAACATAATGGATTAACAATGGGACTTTTAGTTGGTATTTTTATTTGCGTTTTATATTGGGCAATGCAGATTACTGGGCAAATGCTTGTTGTTCATAATCAGATGAATGCATTTTTATGTATTTGGATTCCTGATATATTAATTGGTACCATAGGAGTTTTTCTGGGATTATTCCTTCTTAAAAAATAATGAAGCTTGTTAAATATATATTACGAAAAATCATTCCATTCTTTCTCATTTCACTTTTTTTTGTAGCACTTATTCTGAATCTTGTTGATTTATTTATGAATATTACAAAATATATGGAAATGAAAGCAGCTTTAGCTTCTGTTTTAAAAGTAATGGTTCTTTATATTCCTAAAACAATTTGGTATGCAGCACCAATAGCTTTTTTGTTTTCCATTACATATATTTTAAGTGATTTATATTCGTCTAATGAAATGGAAGCTTTATTTGCGTCTGGAATATCATTATTGCGTTTTGTTTTTCCTGTTTTTATATTTGCCATTATTGGTTCAATTGGAATGTTTTTTTGGGAAGATAAACTTGTAGTTGATACTTTGAAACAGAAGAAAATATTACAAAATGAATTATTAGGAACAACACAATCAAATAATAACAGCAATGTTGTGGTTCAGTCCAACAATGGAAGCTTAATTTATAAAGTACAGAAGTATTATGATTCTGAAAAATTAATAGAAAATTGTACTTTTATTTTTAGAGATGATGATAAAAATCTTCTTGCAATTATAACAGCTGATTCTGGCATTTGGGATGATGAAGAAAATAGATGGATTTTAGCTGGTGCAAATCAATATTCATATCAGAATAAGGAAATAAAGCTGGATGGTTTAGAAACTAAATATCTTGAACAATTAACTGATTCTTATGAAATTTTTAAGAGAGCTAATCTGGATGTTGAAAGTGAAAAACTGAAGGATGCTAAAATATATATAAATCATCTAAAAAAAGCCGGTTTGCCATATTATGAACCACAATCAGTTTATTTTAAGAAATTTGCCTTTCCGTTTATTTTTTTAATTGCAGCACTGTTGGCTGTAGGTGTTACAGGACGAACAAGAAAAAATGTGTTGTTAATCAGTTTATTTTTATCAATTGGTTCTGTTGTTTTGTTTTATGTATTTCAAATGTGTACAATGGTTCTGGCAAAAACTCAGTTTCTTACCCCAATGATGGGCGCCTGGTTACCAGACATTGTATTCTTGATAATTTCAATATTTTTGCTAAAATATCAGCGTAATTAAGCTTTATGAAACTTGTAAGGAAAATATAGATGGGACTTTATAATATTTTTGACATTAAACACAAATCTTCTGATGGAAAAGCAAGAACAGGTGTACTTCATCTTCCTCATGGTGATGTACAGACTCCGGTTTTCATGCCTGTAGGAACAAATGCAACTGTAAAAGCAATGCCAAAAGATTTTCTTGAAGAAATAGATTTTGAAATTATTCTTGCAAATACTTATCATCTTTATTTACGTCCCGGTGCAGACTTAATTGAAGAAGCTGGTGGTTTGCACGGTTTTTCAAAATGGAATAAAAACTTTCTTACAGATTCAGGTGGATTTCAGGTATTCTCTCTTTCAAAATTAAGAAAAATTAATCCTGAAGGGGTAAAATTTCAGAGTAATATTGATGGAAGTTATCACTTTTTTACACCTGAAAATGTTGTTCAAACTCAAACAAAATTTAATTCTGATATTCAGATGCAGCTTGATGTATGTACTGGATATGATGAACCAAGAAAAGAAGCTGAAAAAGCATTAAAAGTTACTTGTGACTGGCTGCTTAGAGCAAAGAAAGAATGGGAACAAAAACGGGAAGAAGGATATAAAGGCTATTTATTTCCAATTGTTCAGGGCCACTTTTATGAAGATTTACGTAAGGAAAGTGCTGAATTTGTTTCATCATTAGATATGCCTGGTATTGCCATTGGTGGATTAAGTGTTGGAGAGCCAGCTGAAGTTTTTACTCAGTTTATGAATTATACATGTCAGTATCTTCCAGAAGAAAAAGTAAAGTATGTTATGGGGATTGGAACACCTGATTATATTCTTAATGCAGTTCAGGCTGGCGTAGATATGTTTGACTGTGTTTTACCAACAAGAAATGCCAGAAACGGTTCTTATTTTACCCATGACGGAATGCTTTCAATTAAGCAGGAAAGATGGATTCATGATTTTGGTCCTGTTGATAAAGAATGTAATTGTAAAGTTTGTAGAACTTATTCTCGTTCATATTTGCGTCATTTATTTAAAGAACAGGAAATTTTAAGTTCAATTTTAGCTTCATATCATAATTTGTATTTCTTAAATAATATGTTAAAAGAAATTCGTGTTGCAATCAATGAAGATAGATTTGAACAGTATAGAACCGATTTTTTAAAGCGTTTTAATGCAAACAAGAATTAAGTTTTGTAATTTGTTACCAGATAATAATTTATGGGTTTTATTATTGTATTTAGTTTAAATCATAGGCTTTAACAGGAGAAACTGGAATGAAAAAACTGATTTATGTTGTGATGATGATTTTTTTTATGCTGCCTCTTATTGCAGAAACAGGAACGGTTCCATCATCAAAAAGACCAAAAGCTATTGATAAAAAGAAAGCAGAAGCGGCTGCTGCAAAAGATGAGTCTGCAGAGGATGATGAAAAAAATCGTAATACAGTAAAATATGGAATGGCTTCTGAAATTGGCACCCTTCTTGATGATTTAATTAAAAATGATGATCCTCGCTATACGGAGGAAATCTATGATTTATTTCAAGCAACAAAAAATCCTTCAATAAAAGAAAAAGTTCTAGTTTATTTTACTAAACTTGAAGATCCTTGTTTGGAAGATTTTGCAGTTGAGCTTTTGAACGACCCTTTTGATGAGCAGACTGCAGTTGTAAAAGCTACTTTCTCATATGTTGCGGCTGTAAAAACAAAGGAAGCAATTCCTCCCGTAAAAACAATGATTGAACAGGAAAATGAAGTTTATTTTAACGATGCCATTACCACTATGGGTGAAATTGGTGGTGCTGATGAAGCCCTTTTTCTTGCAGAATTTCTTGATAGAGACGATTTAGATACATCACAGCGTCAGACAATTATGCGTGTATGTGGAAAAATGCATGCAATTGAAACCTGGGGACGTCTTGTTGATATTATTGAAGATGAAGATGAAAACACCTTTGTAAGAATGTATGCTGCAGAATCAATTGGATTGATGGAAGATGAACGTTCAATTCCTGTCCTTGAAAGAAATTTTGGAGCTACAGATCCAAATCTTCGTCAATATATTGTTAAGGGAATCAGTCATTTTCCAAAATCTAAAGAAGCTCAGAATGTAATTTTACAAGGTATTCGTGATGACCATTGGAAAGTAAGACAAGAGGCAATAAAAAGTGCAAAAGAAATGGAGTTGAAGGACGCAATTCCTTTTTTAATTTACAGAGCAAAAAACGATTCAGAAAAAGTGATAAAGGACGAAGCCTTTGTATCTATTGGTGCACTTAATACAAAAGAAGGTAATGAATTTTTAATTTCCCAGCTTACAGATAAAAAAGCAAGTGATTCTAATAAAACAAAAGCTGTAGAAGTTTTATTGAAACAGGAAAAAGGCAATGGAGATAAAGAAATTGTGGAACTTGCTGAAAACACTTTGGAAGATGATAAGTTAAAAAATTTAAGATATGCAATTGGAAAGGAAATTGCTAAATATGATAAAGCTGTATTTGCTGATGTTTGTATAAAATATTTATCATCAAAAGATACTACCACCGTAAGCCTTGGACTTGATATGTATAAAACAGCTAAGTATTCAAGTGCAAGGGATGGGGTAATGGCAATTGCCATGGATAAAAAAGGGAATGCAAGTAATAGAAATCGTGCTATGAAATTACTGGGTCTTAATGAGGATGACCTTAAAGACCAGGAAAAATCCAATTAGTACAGAACATTTACTTTTCTTAGAGCATTGTTGATTTTTTCAGTTTCTTCTTTAGAAAAATCAACATTCTCTTCAATAAGGGTTTCAAGACTTGAGTGGGTTTCTGTTAATGCAGTTGTAAATCCTCTTGAAACCTTATACCAATAGTTTCCATTTCCATCGTTGTAAAGACAAATGAAGCCGTATTCTTTATTTTTTTGTTTAGCAATGGCTGTTCTCAAAATAATATCCAGGGAATCTATTAGAGTTTCTTTTTCAACCGGATTGTGAATATTTACATTCATTTTACGATTCCATTTCTTTTCGGAAATTGGATTAATATCAAGATTTTTTGTTACTTTTAATATAAGTTCTAATTTTTCGCCATCCATTAAAAGACCTTTTTCTCTTGTTAGAATGCGACCTCTTAATTGTGAACAAACTTTTAATTTGTTTTCATCTTTTTCCTGATATGCGGCTAAAATAAATTGTTCAATTGGGAGTATGGCTGTTTTTTTACCTTTAATCTTTTCTGTTGCAAAAAGGAATGAGCCTAAAGATAATATGTTTTCAGCATTTTCTTCCAAAAGTTTTCTCTGCTGTTTGTCGAGTTTTGTAGCTTTTGATTTTGTTCCTGAAGCCTTTTTAGATGATTTATCTTCAAATCTTTCTGTTTTAGTTTTAAATGCTTCAACCGAATTTGTTTTACAGGCTAACAATTTTTCATATAAATCAGGATTAATTGTATTTAAAAGATTTTTGGTTAATGGGGAAACACTCATTGCAAAAATTCTACTGGTTCTAACAATTTCACCTGCAACTAAAAATACAGGATCTTTCTTGAACATAACAGAACCGGGATGAATGCAAATATGATCAGCTGTAAGGGATCTGTAATTTTCTCGTCCATTCTTAATACAAACAAATTGAATCATACCTGAAGAAATACAACATAAATAATCAGTTAACGGCCCCTTATCAGATGAAATTGGAATACCCATTTTTTCACTAACTATTTCAGTTAATTGCTGATTTATATTATCTATTTCCGCCATTACTCTTGCATCAAGATAGTTTTTTTTGCAGAATTTTTCAGTGTTATCAGTTTGTTTATAGGCTGCATAAAGATTTAAATATGTACAAAAATCTCCCTGCATATCTTGAAAGCGATGATGAGCTTTTCTGGCTTCCATCTCTTCATTTGGCGGCAATATGAATGGAGAATTAGTAGAAAGAAAGGCTGCGGCAATAAGTGAATAATAAAGAGAGTTTGGAAAACGCATTATTGCTTCTACAATAATTCGGCTGATTCTTGGTTCAAGAGGGAAGTAAACCATCATTTTACCAATTGAAGAAAGGGTATTATCAGAATCTAAAGCACCTAGCATATTTAAGGTATCTACAGCACCAATTATTCCTTCTTTTCCAGGACTGGCAATAAAATCAAAATCATAAAAATCAGTAATTCCAAGTTCTGCCATTCGTAATACAACTTCACTTAAATCTGTTCTATAAATTTCTTCAGTTGTATACATTTCTCGAGTTTCAAAATCATTACGGGAATAAAGTCTGTAACATGTACCTTCGTGAGTACGACCAGCTCGACCTTTTCTTTGATTACATGAAGCTTTTGAAACAGTTGATTCAATTAAACTTGAAGTAAATGTCCTTGGACTATAAAAATTTAATTTACAAAGACCAGAATCTATTACAGTTGTAATATCGCTGATTGTTACAGATGTTTCTGCAATGTTTGTTGATACAACAACCTTCTTTTTACCAGCTGGTGCCGGTTCAAATACTTTTTCCTGTTCTTCTTTTGCAAGTCGTCCATAAAGGGGAACTATGTGAAGTTTTCTACCAAATGGCATATGATAAAGTCTGTCTACACAATCTTTAATAATTTTTTCACCAGGAAGGAATATGAGAATTCCACCATCATCATCATTGTCTAAAACTCTATCAACTGTGTTAGCAATTTTTCTTATAATAGATTCACAACCTGTTTCTGTAGTTGTTGTGGCTCCACCTGGAATAGGATCATAAATTACAGTTACAGGGTAAGTAATAGTATCAATAGAAACAATTGGCGCATTATTAAAGTATTCAGAGAAAACTTGTGTATTCATGGTTGCCGAAGAAACAATTACTCTAAATTCAGGTCGTTCTTTTAATACTCGTTTAACAAGCCCTAATACAAAATCAATATTCAAACTTCTTTCGTGGGCTTCATCTATCATTAAAACACTGTATTTAGAAAGCCATGGGTCCAGCTTCATTTCCTGAAGAAGAATACCATCAGTCATGATTTTAATTTTTGTTTCCTGATTTGTCTGGTCTTCAAAACGCATTTTGTAGCCAACAAGTCCAGGATATGAAGTGCCTAACTGTTTTGCAATAAATTCACTTACAGACAAGGCTGCAATTCTACGAGGTTGGGTTACACCAATCATTCCCATATTTGCAAAGCCTGCTTCATAAAGAATTACAGGAATCTGAGTTGTTTTTCCAGAACCGGTTGGACTTTCAACAATTACAACCTGATTGTTTTCAATGCAATCAAGAATCTTTTGTTTTTGTGCATAAACTGGAAGGGATTTATAATCTATTGCCATTCAATAATTTCCTTTGTATATGTGTTGTTTATTGTGATTCGTTTTTCAATGTATCTAGCCCAATTTGAAAAACCGTTATCATCCAGATAATTTATAAAATTATCATCCATTTTATGAATTATATAATTTCTTTCTGGAGTAATATATGTTGTAATAAAAATATTTTCAGATTTTACAAAAGTAATTTGGTCTGATTTTTTCTTTTTTCCAAATGTTACTTTATAAAAAAGTCCGTCTCCTGTATTATCTCTTTCGCCAATTGGATTTTCGGACTTAAAGTCTGGTTTTGTTCTTTGTCCACTAATTGTGTTTCCATTTGCATACATAATGATTTTTGAAGAACCGGTTTCTTCATTTATTGTTATTTTTCTGTCCTTAATAATGTGTGCATGATTGGCCCAAATAATATCCACTCCTGCTTCTAAAAGAGATTGATAAAATGCTTCCTGGGCTTCTGTTACAACTCTAGTATATTCTGGTTCGTTTGCATGCCATGATAAAATAAATAAATCACAAGGATTTTCGTCTCTAAGTTTTTTACAGAAGTCTGCAAATTCTTGTCTTTTTTTAGAACTGCTGTTTATGTAATTAATATATTGATTTGCTAACGGGCGGTTTAATATTTCTGTCATTGGAAGAAATAAAATTTTCCAGCCATTTTTTTCAATAAGTTGGAAGGTAAAAGAGTCTGCAGAGTGTTCTTTTACGCCTGCAAAATAAATTTCGTTGCCCTTTTCTTTTTCTGATGTTTTAAGTGAATTAACAGTTTTTATAGTTTCTTTTATGCCAGATAATTCCTGGTCATTTGTGTGATTGTTACAAAGTGAAAAAACATTAAAACCAGCATCTATTGTGGCTTGAACATAGGCTTTTGGCATGTTGAAATATGGATAATTTGAAGCAGGTTTTGTTGTATCTATTGGTGCTTCGATATTAGCAAATGCCAGATCGCATTCTTGAACAGTATCTCGAACTCCATCCCAAATAATATCGTAATCCTTCATATTGTAATTTACATTGTGTGCCATTACATCACCTGCAAATAATAATGTAATTGTATTATCAATTGAAGGAGCATTAGATTGCTGTTTTTCTAAATCACTGACTGCTTTTGTTGATTGACAGGATGCGAATAAAAAAATGAGAGAAGTAATAAATAATGGATAGTGTTTTTTCAATATATAACCCTTTTTGTAATTCAAACAAACTAAAATTGATATTAAACAGATTGGGAGACAGAGGTAATAATCCATCTGTCTCCCAATATTAAATTAAAGAAAAACTAGCGCCAAATTTTTTCACGAATGAAAGTCTGGTTTCTATCTGCACCAACAGATACAATACCAACTTTTGTTTCAGTGAATTCTTCAATGAATTGAACATATGCTTTAGCATTTTTTGGAAGCTTTTTGTATGAAGTACAAGCTGTAATAGCTTGTTTCCATCCTGGGAACTTTTTAAGAACAGGTTTTGCTTTATTCAAATCTGGAATTGAAGTAGGGAAGTCTGTAACGATTTTTCCATCAATATCATAAGCTACACATGCTTCGATTTCATTCATATCATCATAAATATCAAGGTGGGTAAGAACAAGATTATCGATTGAGTTTACAAAACAAGCATAACGCAATGCAACTAAGTCAAGATATCCACAACGACGAGGACGACCAGTTGTTACACCAAATTCATTACCTGTGTTACGAACATAATCACAAAGTTCACCTTCTGTTTCAGCATCGAATTCTGAAGGCATTGGACCATTTCCTACACGTGTTTCATATGCTTTGAATACACCGTAAATCTTATCAATTGCTTTAGGACCAATTCCTGCACCAGAAGAAGCACCATATGAACCAGATGCTCCTGAAGATACGTATGGATATGTTCCAGAATCAATATCAAGCATTGCACCTTGAGCACCTTCAAAAAGGATATTTTCATTTTTGAATTCATGCATTTTAGCAGCAATATTAACTCTCATAGAAATGAGCTGTTCTTTATACTGTTCAAGGAATTTTTTGTCATTATCGTCAAGGTCATTCCATTTTTCATCCCAATCCAAATCACCAACACGAATACCATCACGTTCTGATTTCATTGAGTATGTAGTACCAATACCACGACCTGTTGTACCAATAGGACGTTTTCTAGCTGCGTCACGAGCTTTATCCATTTCGCGGTAACCTGGCAATGTAAGATGAGCACGGTCAGAAATAAATACACGACCTTCCCAATCAATACCATTGTCTTTAAGCATCTGAAGTTCCTTAAAAAGAGCTTCAGGATCAATTACCATTCCAGAACCGAGGAATACTGATTTGTTAGGATAAAGAATTCCAGATGGAACCTGATGTAGAGCATATTTTTTTCCATCTACAACAATTGTGTGACCTGCGTTTGCACCACCTGCGAAGCGTACAACGTATTTTGCATCTTGAGCAAGGTAATCAACGATTTTACCTTTGCCTTCATCGCCCCACTGGGCACCCATAACAACAATGTTCATGGTTACTTCCTTTTTCGCTGAATCATCGCGAAATACTAGTAAGATATTTTTAAGAGAAAGAAATTTCTCTTTGTAAAAGCAACCGCCGAATCATCGCAGTGTGTTTTTACTTAAAAAGTATATCATAAAAGATAAATTGGGTTAATATATAAAACAAGGATATTAATTTAATTATAAAGAATTTATTCTTTTAGCCATGTTTTAAGAATATTTGCAATATCCTCCGGATTATTTTTAACCATATCTTTCATTTCATTATCAGTATTATTATTTTGATTTAAATTTAATTTCAATGAAGCGGCTCTTAAAGAACTACTTTGATAATGATTTCTTCCTTTTAAGAAAGATACTAATTCTGATAAAACAGATGTCTCTTTTACAGTCTGGCGATAATCGTGTGGATTGTATTTTCCAAGTTTTTTCATTGCCTTTCTGATTTTGTGAAACTGCTTTCTAGATAAAGATAATTCACTCATTACCTTATAATAGGCTTCGTTATCTAATTCACCTAAAAGGATTGCAACTTTTTCATAACCAGTAAGTTTTGGTCCAGTTCCTGTCTGTTTTATTAATTCTTCCATAATAAAATGCTCCCACTTATTAAAGAATAAATCAATTATTTGTAGATTTCAATATTTAATAATAATGAATAGTAGGAAATATTATCAGCACAGTTATCAAGTTTCATTTTTGATTCTTCAACAAGGAGTTCCATGTTCTTTAAATCAAGCTTAGAACAATTTCCTCTTTTATATTGCATTTGATAATCTTTATATATTTTTTCTAATGAATTATATTCTTCTGACAAATAATTATATTTTGCAGTTAATAAATCTAATTTTTGTAAATATGTATCTTTTATAGTCTGATTGTAATTATCTGATAAAGATTTTTTTTCCAAAAGAATAGATTTTTCAATTTTATATTCTTTTTTTTGTGTAAGGTTTGCAGGAGAAAATAAGTTAGAAAAATCTAATCCCAAAGATACACTAAAGGTATGCTTGTTTTCAACATCGTATTCGCAATCAGCACCAATGATTAATTTGGGAGCCAGATTTTGTCTTTGCAATAGATATTTGCTTTTTTGTATATTAAGCTCAATATTTTTCATGTTACTTTCATTTTTCAAAATTTCATCATAATTCCATTCTGGAAAAAGTTTAGTAAAAATCATTTCCCAAGGTTCTTCTACACATAATTCCAACCAGCTTTGCATAGCGGAAAAATCATATTTATAATTTAATAGTTTAGAAAAATTGTTAATGCATGTATTCATTTCAATGATTATGGATTCATATTCTTCAATTGTGGCATAATATTTCTGATTTATATCCTGAAGATTCTGAAATGTAATATTTCCTTTTGAATACATTTTTAATCCAGCCTCATGATACTCTGTATAAATGTCCTTATTCATATTTGCAATTTTTTTCTTTTTGAATATGGTTTTATATTCTAAGAACTGGAGAAGAAAATCATTAAGCAGGATTTTATTTGTATATTTTTTGTTTTCTAATGCGTAATTGTAATTCTGCTTTGGTATATAAAAGTCTGGATTTTTTGCTCCAAAAGACAACCAGTAGGGGCAAAGACTTTGTTGAAGATACATTGAAGCTGATGCCGATGGTTCATAATCGGGTGTATTGGCTTCCTTGCTGGAATATAGAAATTGTCCTGATATTTTAAGATTACTTCCACCTAAAAAATATTGATTAACTGCACCAGAAATTTCTGCTACGCAAGGATATTCTTTTTGAAAATTTTCGTAAGCATAAAATAAACCTCCCTCAATAGACAGGGCTGGAAGTAGAAGAGCGAGGGTAGCATTTTTTTCTGTTTTTGCCTTTTTTTCTAATAATTCAGCTTCCTTTATGTTCAAGTTTTCTGTCATAAAAGTTTTGCATAGATTATAAAAGTTATATTCCTCAAGCTGATTATCACAGATGGATTGTGGAAATATTAAATTTGATAAAAAGATAAATAATATTGTTTGTAAAATTTTTGTTTTTTTCATAATGAAAATCCTAATTTTCTAAAAATGTAAGATGCAAGTGTTACTTTTTCTAGTATAATTCTTGCATCCACTTCAATTCCTGATCTTAATGGGTAAGATTTTCCATTTTTGTTCTGGAAACTGGTTTTATTTATATCTGAATAAACACAATAAAGAAGCGAATTATTTGTTTTGCGAATATCAGGATCAATAGATTGAATTTTTCCTTCAGCACCTTTATATTCAAAGAAGGGAAAGGCACTTAATCGATAATTCACATTCATTCCTTCAGAAATTTCTCCAATGTCTTTAGTAGGAACATACATTTCAATTTTAAAATCTTTATTATCATTTGGAATAATTTTTAACACATGCTGATTTGCAAAAATGTAGTCTCCAACATTAAGAGAAGATTCTTCCTGAATAATTCCTGAAACAGGAGCTTTTATTTCCAGATAAGCGTTGTTTGCTTCAATCTGTTCCAATTCTTTTTTTAGATTATTGATTTTTACAGTAAGATTTTTTTCATCTTCCAAAGCCTTTGTTTTATTTTCAACAAGAAATTTTTCCAGCTGCTGTGTGTATAAAGAATATTGTAATTGGCATTCTTTTAGTGTTTTTTTATTTTGCAATGATGCTGGTAAACTTTTCTGAAAATCATACTGTTGTTTATAAAGATTAATCTGATTTTCTAACAGACTTTTATTTTCTAAAAAACTCTGAATCTTACTATTTATGTATATATCTTCCGAAACAGTATTTGGCATTTCGTTATACATTACAGCTAGCATTGCTTTTGTGCACAATAATTCCTTTTCCAGGTTGTTAATATCTTCCCTATACATTGCTACAGAGGCTTTATATTGACTGTCATCAATCGTATATAGTAAATCTCCTTTTTTTACAGATTGATTTTTTTCATAACAAATTGATGTTATTTTTCCAGCAATTACATTGTTAATTTCTGATGTATTATTAGCCGGCCTGACAATTCCCTGAACTTTTATAACGTTATTAATCTTAAAGCAGAATAATGAAATAAACAGAAAACAAAAAAATGCTGATATAGTAATTAGTGTAGCATTCATTTCCTTTGGTGTTTTTAATTCCAACAATTCTCTTGAATAGAGCATCATGTGGGAATGTTCTAGTACTGTTAAATTATTTTTCATATTGTGACTCCCATAAATTTTTGTATTTTGATTTTTTGTTCATTAATTCTTCATGAGTTCCACTTTCAATAATCTGACCTTTATCCATTACAAAAATTTTATCGCAATGGCAGATTGTTGAAAGTTTATGTGCGATTGTAATTATTGTTTTATCAGATAGCTTTTCTACTGCATTAATAATTGATTTTTCGCAAATACTATCAAGATTGGCAGTTGCTTCATCTAGAATAAGTATTTCTGGATTTCTGATTAAAATTCTTGCAAGTGCAATTCTTTGTTTTTCACCACCAGACAGATTTGCGCCATTTTCTCCAATAAGTGTTTTAAAACCTTGGGGAAGGGATTCTATAAAATCCAGGATATGGGCTTCCTTTGCAGCCTTGTGGATCATAGAGGGAGTGAAAGAATCCAGTCCCCAGGCTATGTTTTCAGCAATGGTTCCACTAAAGAGTAAAGTTTCTTGAGGAACATAGCCAAAAAGATTTCTATATTCCTTAGTTTTTAAATAGTTTATATTTGTGCCATCAATTTCTATATTGCCTGAAGTTGCTTTATAAAATTTTAATAGAAGCTTTATAAGGGTGGATTTTCCAGACCCGGAGCAACCTACAATGCCTATTTTTTCACCTTTTTTTATTTCAAAGTTTATATCTTTTAGAATTTGCTCTTTGTTTTCATAATTAAAGTTTACATTTGAAAAAGATATCTTTTCTAGAAAACCTTCTGGTGCAAGATTATTTTCTTCTTCAAAACACTCCTGCTTGGTACAAAAAATATCATTTAACCGTTGAGCACTAATAATTGCTTCCTGAATATTAGGTTGCATTGTTAAAAGACGTGCCAAGGGTCCTAAGAAGAAGGATGAAAGTGTAACAAAGGAAATCAATTGTCCCAATGATAATTGGCCGTTAATAATTCTTAAACAACCAATCCAATAAATCAATAAAGTTCCAACTCCACTAATGAATCCTTGTAATGTGCAATTAAAATTACTTAATGATTCCAATGAAATTCTGTTGTAAACAGTATTCACATTTAAAATTTCATTTTTTCTAAAAGCTGCTTCTTCTGTTGATAATGCCTTAATAGTAGAAATACCATTTATAGTTTCATACAAACACGCTGTTTTATTAGCTTCGCTAATAGTTAAATTTTTAATTTTTGTTTTAAGCGGTTTAGAAAACAATAAAGCTACTACAGAAGCAATCAGAACTGGAAGAATCGCTGCAAGAATCAATTTTCCACCATTTAGTAACATGAAAATTGCTCCAAAAACAATCATCACAGAATCTATGAAAATAGAAACTGTCGTAGAAGATAAAACTTTTCTAAGATTATCTGTGTCCCTAATTCTACTTACTATTTCACCAGTTTTTCTGTTTGTAAAAAATGATAGTGGAAGCTTTAGAATGTGGTTATAAAACTCACAAACTAAACTAAGATTTATTTTTACGCCCATTATCAGGGACAATTGATTCCTTATGAAGGATAAAACAGTTTGAAAAATTAATAGTATAAGATAACAAAAGGAAATCAGATGAAGTGTTGATTTTACCTGTGAATATAAAACTTCATCAATCAAAAATCTAAAATAAAATGCAAAAAAGATTCCAACTAAACAAAGTATTAAGCTGGAAATAATTATTTTAATCAGATTATTTTTATTTTTTGATAATAAATACAAGTATGGTGAAAAAGGAGAATCTTTATCTTTATTTAAAGAAAAGTTTTCCTCTGGTTTACATAAAAAAAATACACCTGTCCAGATTGAAAAGAAATCACTTAGTGAAAGCTTTTTAATTCCTTCTGCTGGATCATACAAAATAATAGAAGATTTTGTTATCTTTTTTGCAACAACATAGTGTTTACCAAATTCTTGTGTTATATGAAATATTGCGGGGCAAGGAATGGTGTTTATGATTGTTTTATCCGGTGCAGAAAATCCCTTGCAATTCAAACCATTTGCCTTTGCACTTTGAATTACTCCATAACCAGTAGTTCCCTTTGTATTTGTGCCTGCAGATATTCTTAAATCCCGAATATATGATTTTTTACCAAAATAGTTTAAAATCATTTTGATGCATGCTGAAGCACAATCAGTTTCATCATGTTGAAGTTGTAATTTTAGTTTCATAATACCTCTTGATAATAAGTCTCATAAGTAGTATTGCCTTGATGTGTAAAAAAGGACCATTTTTTGAAAAAAAAATCAAAAAAAATTTTGAAAAGAAAAAGCAATTGACATGGCTACAATATCTCTCTATAATCTTTAAAATATATTAATTAGCAAATTATCAGTTTGCGTCGCAAGCTTTATATAGTTTTTTCGCCATAATGTTTCATGGCGTAAAAAAAAAAGGCCTGATGATTTTTACATCATAGAGTCTTTTTTTAGGAGAACTAAATGGCTTACATTTTTGAAGAACCATCCCACACATTTGATGAATATCTGTTAGTTCCTGGTTATACAGGTCCAGATTGTATCCCGGCAAACGTTTCATTGCAGACCCCAGTTGTACGTTATAATAAAAAAGCTGGCGAAAAGTGTCCTCTTACAATGAATATTCCAATGACATCAGCAGTAATGCAGGCTGTTTCTGATGATAAGCTGGCTGTTGCCCTTGCTAAAGAAGGTGGTATTTCATTTATTTATGGTTCTCAGACAATTGAAAATCAGGCTGCAATGGTAGCAAGAGTAAAAGCTTACAAAGCTGGTTTTGTTACTTCTGACACAAACATTGGACCAGAAAATACACTTACAGAACTTGTAGAAGCTGTTGAAAAAACAGGTCACTCTACAGTTGCAGTAACAGAAGATGGAACAGCAACAGGTAAACTTGTTGGTATTATTACAGACCGTGACTTCCGCATTTCCCATTGTGCTCCAGATGCAAAAGTAAAAGAATATATGACACCACTTGCAAACCTTGTAATGGCTAAAGATGGTATTACTCTTGAAGAAGCAAACGATTTAATCTGGAAAAATAAAATTAATCAGCTTCCTGTTGTAGATAACAATGGAAGACTTGTAAGCTTTGTATTCCGTAAAGATGCGGCAAGTCATCAGGAATATCCACTTGAACTTCTTGATTCTAAAAAACGTTATATCGTAGGTGCTGGTATTAATACTCGTGACTATATGGAACGTGTTCCAGCCTTGCTGGAAGCTGGTGTTGATGTAATGACTTTAGATTCATCAGAAGGATTTACAGAATGGCAGCGTCGTGCTTTGCAGGATATTCACGCTAAATGGCCAAATGCAAAGGTTGGTGCTGGTAACGTTGTTGATGCAGATGGTTTCAACTTTCTTGCAGAAGCTGGTGCAGACTTTGTAAAAATTGGTATTGGTGGCGGTTCAATCTGTATTACTCGTGAACAGAAAGGTATTGGTCGTGGTCAGGCTACAGCTACAATTGAAGTTGCAAAGGCTCGGGATGCTTATTATGAAAAAACTGGTATTTATATTCCAATCTGTTCTGATGGTGGTATTGTTTATGATCATCACGTTACATTGGCTTTGGCTATGGGGGCAGATTTTGTAATGCTTGGTCGTTACTTTGCCCGCTTTGATGAATCTCCAACAAATAAACTTATTGTTAATGGAAACTATGTAAAGGAATATTGGGGTGAAGGTTCTAACCGTGCAAGAAACTGGCAGCGTTATGACCTTGGTGGAAAGAAAGGAATGGCCTTTGAAGAAGGTGTTGATTCTTATGTTCCATATGCAGGTTCTTTACATGATAATGTAACACTTACAACAAGCAAAGTTATTCATGCAATGTGTAACTGCGGTGTAGTAAATATTCCTGATTTACAGAAAAATGCAAAAATTACAATGGTTAGTTCTGCATCAATTCGGGAAGGTGGTGCTCACGACGTTATTGTAAAAAATACAGTTAAAGCTAATTAATATTTATTTTTAGTGTTAATTATTTTTAATTGAAAAGCCCTGAAGCCTATGAAAGTAAATTATTCATAAGTTTCAGGGCTTTTTATGTAACTTGAACTAAAAGTTAAAATGAAATATGTAAAGATTTAATAGTGATAAATTTTAAGATTAAAATCAGGTTTTTCACTGGATAAATCTACAGTTAAAATTCCAAAGCCTAAATGATCAACAAAACCTGGTAAAACTTCTTCGTGACAAACAAATTTTCCACTGCTGGTTTTTATATCATTGGAGCCACCTGGATGATAATGACCTTCTACTGTGAAACCTACTTTTGTCTGATACAATAATTTTGTTAATTGGGCAACTTCCAATGGATCTGATAATGTGTAATAGTCAACGAATTTTGCATTTATAGGATAATGAGAAAAGATTAATTTTTCATTTGGATCTTTCCTTGCAATATCTGTTAATTTTGAAATCTGATTTTTTCCAAGCATTCCACTTCCAGAATCAAGAAAATACCAGGAAACACTAGAGCCTGTTCCTTCTGTTGTAAAATAATAAGTTGATGTATGAGGGAATAAATTTTCTTTCCATACATTCCATCCATTGTTATATAAATCATGGTTTCCTACTACCGAAAACATTTTTTCATAATAAGAAGCTCCATCTGCTGATAATATGCTTGCAATCTTATTTTCAAAAATCAGAAAATCATCAAATTCACTTTGTTTTCCAGAATCGCTGATATCACCCACATTTATTGAAAATCTAATAGGATATCCTTTTGCTTCATATTCATCTTTTAGTTGTGTCAATTTTTCGTAAAAAGGTTCTTCATTTCTTTTGGGTTTGAACCAGCCGTTTCTTCCAAAATGTGTATCTCCAATCAATAACACACTGAATTTATCATTTGAAGAAGAAGCATTGAAAGGTGAATCTATTTTTGAAAAGCCTGGACTTCTTTCTTCAATATTGTCTTTTCTTGGAATCAGGTTGAAATCATAACGGCAGGAGATTGTAAATAAACTTAATAAAATAATCAAAATACTTAATTTAGTTTTCAAAATCTATATTCTCCTTTTAAAGTAAAGGCTGCATATTCAAGATATCTTGAAAAAGAAAAAAGGTCTGTGTAGTGAAGATTGAATTCTGCAGAGGTAGAGAATTTATATGGAGAGTCATATTTTACTCCTAATGAAAAAATCGGTGCATAAAAACGCTGGAGGGTATAATCATCATAATTAGACATATCCAGATATAAGGTAAGCTCCGGTTGAAAAGGCATAATGTACAGGAAAGAAACTTTGAATGCAAAATCCCACCAGTTAATAATAATAGAATCAGTGTCATCAGTATCTATATTTCCAATTGTTGCATCAAACATAAACTCTGTGGAAATTGAAAAGGTATCAGGAATAATGTTAAAAGTTGACTCCTGACCAAATAAAATGTTGTAATATGTTACAAGATTATTGTAGTGAATAATATTGAAAAATGTTTTAAGACCAAACCTGAGTGAAAAATACTCTTCATTGTTTTTATTGTGTTTTGTTTGATTAATAAGCCATAGAGTATCATTCATAAAAAACTTAATGTTTGATTCCGCTGTTTGAAGTCCACAAGAAGCCTTTGTATAAAGATTTTCATAGCGGTATCCCAGATTCATAGATAAATAATCATTTTGATATTCTTTTGAAAAAGGAACTGTAAAAGAAGTGTTAATAAAATGATTATGAAAATTTGAAAAGGCTTTCGGGTAAGTAAATGGAAAATATGTAGTTTTATGGGAAACTGTTTTTGGTTCATCTGTTTCTTGAGAATAGAAAACACTTGTCACTGATATAAGAAGTAATATAACTAAGATTGTTTTTTTCATATCACACTCAACCTGTGGAATATTCTAATATATTGCGATAAAATATACTATATGAATGATAAGATAGTTATAAAAGGTGCAAGAGAACATAACTTAAAGAATGTTGATGTTACTCTGCCAAGAAATAAACTTGTTGTGATTTCAGGACTTAGTGGTTCAGGGAAATCTTCACTTGCATTTGATACATTGTTTGCAGAAGGACAGCGCCGTTATATGGAAAGTCTTTCTTCTTATGCTCGTCAGTTTTTGGGAAGAATGGATAAACCTGATGTAGATTTAATAGAAGGGCTTTCTCCTGCAATTTCTATTGAACAAAAATCAACAAATAAAAATCCTCGCTCTACAGTAGGAACCATTACTGAAATATATGATTACTATCGTCTTTTGTTTGCAAGAATTGGTCATGCTCATTGTCCGGAATGTGGTAGAGAGATTCAGGAACAGTCTGTAGACCAGATTATTTCAACAATAATGTCTTGGGAAGAAGGATCTAAAATTCAGATTTTGGCTCCAGTTATTCGTGGAAAAAAAGGTGAGCATCAAAAAGTAATTGATGATGCAAAAAAATCTGGCTTTATTAGAGCACGAATTGATGGAGTAATGGCCGAACTGGAAGATTCTATTAAGCTTGATAAGCAGAAAAAACATACTATTGAAATTGTAGTAGATAGAATCATTCTTTCAGAAGATGTTAGAACACGTCTTGCAGATTCAATTGAAATTGCTTTGACAAGTGCAAATGGAATAGTTGTTGTAACACGCCGTGTTGGGGATAAGGATGAGGAAGTTTTCTTTAGTCAAAAAAATGCTTGTCCTGATTGTGGTATATCTATTCCAGAATTACAGCCAAGATTATTTTCTTTTAATAATCCCTTTGGTGCTTGTCCTGAATGTACTGGTCTTGGTCAGAAAATGGAATGGGATATAAATAAGATTCTTCCAGATAAATCTTTATCTTTTAATGAACGGGCATTTCCATTTTTTAATCCTGAAAGTGAATGGAATCATTCTATGTTTGGGGCTGTGGCTGAAGCCGCTGGATTTAACCTTGATACTCCAATAAAAGATCTTACTGAAAAACAGTTTGATTATTTGTGGAATGGGGATGAAACAAAAAAGATTCGCTGGATATATAAAAAACAAAGTGGAGAAGGATATTCTGAATATAATCGTCCATGGCCAGGTGTTTACGGAGAAATGAAGCGCCGTTATAACGAAGCCTGGGGAGATTCCCAAAGAACAAACATTGAAGAAAAGTTTATGACTGTAAGTGAATGTTCTTGTTGTAAGGGACACCGTTTACGTAATGAAGCTTTAGGTGTTACAGTAGGCGGGAAAAATATTTGGGAAATTACAGAAATGTCTGTAACAGATTCAATTTGTTTTTTTGAGGAATTAAAGCTTAAACCATCAGAAGAACAGATTTCTGTTCAGATTCTAAAAGAAATACGTTCCCGCTTAAAGTTTCTTAATGATGTAGGATTAAGTTATCTTACGCTGGAACGTGCTGCAGAAACATTGTCTGGTGGTGAAGCCCAGCGTATTCGCCTTGCAACTCAAATTGGTTCGGCTCTTTGTGGTGTAATGTATATTCTTGATGAACCAAGTATTGGACTTCATCAGCGGGATAATCAAAAGCTTATAGATACACTTATTTCCTTAAGAGATCATGGAAACTCAGTAATTGTTGTAGAGCATGATGAACAGACTCTTCGCACAGCAGATTACCTTGTAGATTTGGGACCTGGAGCTGGTGTAAATGGTGGTAATATTGTAGCGGCAGGAACGCCAGCTGAAGTTGCAAAGGTAAAAGAAAGTCTTACGGGTCAGTATCTGGCCGGAACATTAAAAATGGATATTCCAGAAAAGCGCCGGGAAGGAAATGGCAAGCATATTTCAATTAGAGGGGCAAAAGAACATAATCTTAAAAATATTGATGTTGATATTCCACTAGGAACATTTACATGTATAACAGGAGTAAGTGGAAGTGGAAAATCTACATTGATGACAGATATTCTTTATCCTGCTGCAAGTAATAGTGTTATGAGAACAGAATATCCTGTTGGTAAATGTGACAGCATTACTGGGTTAGATGGAATTGATAAAGTAATTAATATTGATCAAAGTCCAATCGGCCGTTCTCCTCGCTCTAATCCGGCAACTTATGTTGGTGTATTTGATGCCATCCGTGATTTGTATGCATCACTTCCAGAAAGCAAAGCTCGTGGATATCAGAAGGGACGCTTTAGTTTTAATGTAAAAGGCGGGCGTTGTGAGGCATGCCAGGGGGCTGGTGAAATTGTAATTGAAATGAACTTTTTACCAGATGTTTATATTCAATGTGATGTATGTAATGGAAAACGTTTTAATCACGAAACCCTGGAAGTTGAGTATAAGGGAAAAGCTATTAATGATGTATTAAATATGTCTATTGATGAAGCCTGTGATTTTTTCCAAAGTATTCCCCACATTTATAGAAAAATTGCAACATTACAGTCAGTTGGTCTTGGATATATTCAGCTTGGACAGAATGCCCTTACTCTTTCAGGTGGCGAAGCCCAGCGTGTTAAACTGGCCAATGAATTAGCCCGCCCTGCAACAAGCAAAACACTTTATATTCTTGATGAACCAACTACAGGACTTCATTTTGCAGATGTAAAACTTCTTATGAGTGTAATTCAACGTCTGGTAGATCAGGGAAATTCTGTTGTAATGATTGAACATAATCTGGATGTTATTTGCCAGGCAGATTATGTAATTGATTTAGGTCCAGAAGGTGGAACGGGTGGTGGAACTCTTATTACAAAAGGTACACCAGAAGAGGTTTCAAAAGTGAAAGAAAGTTATACTGGCCACTTTATAAAAGAATTGCTGGAAAAAAAATAGAGAATATAAAATCATATGAAACAAAAACTTCTGTTTAAAAAAATAACTTTCTCTTTTTATAAGCGAATATTTATTGCAGTTGTTGCAGTTTTATTTGCGGGGCAAGTTTTTTCTCAACAGAATGATGTTACCACCATTACTATTTCCAAAGCACGGCAGACTGATTATGTAAAAGATAAAGAAACTGAAAATGATTGCATCTTATTAAGTGGAGATGTTCAATTATCAGTTTCAAAAGGTTCTTCTTCATCTGAAATTTCTGCTGATTCTGTTACATATGACAGAAAAACAATGATGTTATATGCAGAAGGAAATGTAAAAATCATAACTAAAGGTGGAAGTAGTGGAGAACAAAATATTAGTGCAAATTCTTTGATAATGAATACTTCCACACTTGAAGGTGTTTTTGATGGGGGAAAAGTTATTCAAACCCAAAGTGATGCCATTAATCTTCCTGCTGGTTCAACACTTGTAGTTTTTTCTGATGTTTTTGGAAAAAGTGATAATAACACTATTGTATTTAAAAATTCCAGCCTTACATTTTGTGATGATGATAATCCTCATTGGCACATAGATGCTACTAGAACCTGGCTTTTACCTGGTGGAGAATTTGCATTTTTTAATGCCTTATTATATGCTGGTCCTGTTCCTGTAATGTATTTTCCTGCCTTTTATTATCCAAAAGATGAATTAATTTTTAATCCGAATTTTGGCTACAGACAAAAAGAAGGGTATTATTTTCAGACAACAACATATTTATATGGCCGAAAACCTCTTGCTTCCAATTCAGAAAAAAGTGATTCTGACAGTGATGATTCTATGAAGGATATTTATAACTTTATGAAATCTAACTCATTAAAGCAGCAGGAAAGACAAGGTTTGATTCTTCATAATCTTGATGAAAATTATTCTGGTGACACATCTCATTACATAAAATTAATGGCAGACTGGTATTCAAATCTTGGTGGAATGATTGGTGTTGATGGGAAAATAAATCCTTCAAAAGTTAGTTTTATTTCAGATTTAGATTTTAATCTTTCTTTAGGTTTTGGATATAAATTAAATTCATCTGGGGGGCTTTATACGCCTTTTAATCAGAATATGGAAACAGAGCTATATAAAACTAATTTTCTTGGAATGGAACTTCCATTTCGATACAAAGGAAATCTGAATTTAACTATTACAAAGCCTTTTTCAATAAAAATAAGTTTACCTTTGTATTCCGATCCTGATTTTGCCAGTGATTTTGACAATCGCAATGAAAATATGGATTGGATTAGTCTTCTTACAAACTTTGGAAATGAAGAAGAGGGAGCGGGGAATTCTGTAACATCATACAGCTGGAAAATTTCAGCATCCTATAATATTCCTATTTCACAAAATATAAAACCATATATTACTACAGCCTCGGTTCAGGCTGCGGCAGATATGAATTTTAACTCTAAAAAGGACTTTTTTTATCCTTTCATGGTAACACCAATAAATGTAAACGGTAATTTGTCTGGAACCTTGTATAAATATCCTGCAGATAAAAAATCTCAAAAAGAAGAAAACTTTGTAACAGAACTGATTCTGCCAAATGACATCCAAGTCGAAAAAGATTCTGAGTCATCTGAAAACAATGAAAATAAAGAAAATAAAGAGGAAAGCGAAAAAGAAATTCAGAATGAAATTAATTTTACATTTCCAGAAATAAATCCTGTTATTGCAAGTTATGATTTACCAGCAGGTATTAATTATAATTTAAACTATAACTTCACTCCAAATTATATTAATCAGATTACTTTTGCTGTTGATAAAATTAAAAATCCGTCGGATTTTCAATGGACTAATTTAAAATCTGCAATGTATACAATAAAAGCACCCCTGACTGTAAACAGTAATCTGTCTTATGGAAGAGATTTATTTACGCTTAAAAATTCAATTTCATATACTCCTGTATGGCAGCATCACACTTCTACAGCTGGCCTTTCTGATTCAGAAAAAAATAGTGTTCTGTTATCAGATTACAAGGCTGAAAATCAAACTGTTGTTAGTAAAAATACTATTGGTGTAAAACCTTTTGCATATTTACCATATTTTTCACAATCTTCAATTACTTATGAAACAAACATAAATTTATTCAGAAAACAATTTACAGGTACAGCAGAAAATCCTGAATGGAAGTATTTTGGACCAGACTGGACAGATGATGAGTCTGTTACAACTCATAACCTGTCGGTATCATTAGTTACATCCCAAAAAGATAATTCCTTTAAACAAAATTTAGTTCTTACATCCAGCTTGTATCCTCAATTACCAAAATTATCTGGAACATTAAATTTAACTTTCCCATATGTTACAACTTCCATTTCTACTGGAATTTCCCAGAAAAGCAAAACTGATAACAGCTGGAAAAAGAATCCTTTTGTTCAAAATTTGTCTGTTTCCTTATTTGATTCAAAATTATCTTTTTCTGAAAATTTTAATTATAATTTAGAAGAAAATCATGTAGATTCACTTCGTTTTTCTACAAAGTATAAAAATTTTTCTGCAGCCTATTCAATGTTATATACAAATAAATACGATTTTGATTCATCTCAAGGATGGATTATCAATAAGGAAAAAGAAAAAGACTTAATTCCATATTCACTTACTATGAATTATTCTTATAAACCAGAAACTTTTTATTATTGGTTTAATCGAATTTCTGTTGCACCAGGATTAGAAACAAGTCTTACCGCCGATCTTGTAAGACCAACAAATAGTTATTTTATATTTACACCATCTTTATCATTTAAAATTAACGAATTTTTAACAATTACATTCTCATCAACTTCCAGAAACTCTGTATTATATAGATATGTCCAGGGTTTCCTTGGTTACGAAGGTCGTATTCCAGGAGAGGAAAACCCATTTGTAGATTTATTTGATTCCTTTCGTTTTGACAATAAAGTAAAGCGGGAAAATTCTGGGTGGAAATTAAAATCCCTTAATCTTGCTGTAACACATCAATTACATGACTGGGATTTTAATATGACGCTGAAAATAGAACCAAGACTAATAACTTCAGAAAACAAAAAAACATATAGTTATAATCCGTATTTTTCTATTGGTGTAACCTGGAAACCTATGGAATCTATGAAAACTTCTGTTACAGATGAATATGGAACCTGGAAGTTTGAATGATTTTTTATTGCTAATTAAAAGCAGATATTATAGACTGATTATAGTAGATTAAAAGGATTAATATTTGAGGGAATATACGATTATAGTTCCAGACAATGAGGTTCTTTCTTGTTTATGTGGAACTAATGACAGCAATCTAACTCTTATTGAAGAAAGTTTAGGACTTCCTGTTTATACAAGAGGAAATGAAATTTCTATTGAATCCGATGATAATGAATTATGTCAGAAATTTCAGTTTATTATTGATCGGGTTATTGATGAAGTTAATATCGGTGGAAAAAATACAGAGGATGTTATTGTTTCCGTTTTAAATACCCAGCGTAAAGTAAATGCCAGTGAAGTTTCTATTCTTGTTCCTGGCAGTCTTAAAAGAATATATCCAAGAACACAGCATCAGGCAGAATATATTAATCTTTTACAGACAAAAGATATGGTTTTCTGTACAGGTAGTGCAGGCAGTGGAAAAACTTTTCTTGCCGTTGCAGAAGCATTACGTCTTGTTCTTTCCCATAAAAAAAATAAAATTATTATTACACGGCCAGTTGTAGAAGCTGGTGAAAACCTTGGGTTCCTTCCGGGAGATTTGGAACAAAAAATTGATCCATATTTACGACCTCTTAGAGATGCAATGGAAGCTATTATTCCTGCCGAAACCGTGCGTAAACTTTCTGAATCTGGTATAATAGAAGTTGCACCATTAGCTTATATGCGTGGACGTACTTTAAATAATGCGGTTATTCTTCTTGATGAAGCTCAAAATACTACATGTTCACAAATGAAAATGTTTTTGACTCGTATGGGAGATAATTCAAAAGTATTTGTTACAGGAGATCCTACACAGATTGATTTGCCTAAAAAAGTAAAATCAGGTTTAGTTCATAGTGTTAGTCTCTTATACAAAATAGAAGATATTGGTTTTATGGAACTTACAGCAGAAGATGTTGTAAGAAACAGACTTGTAAAACAAATTGTTAAGGCTTATGAAAATGAAGAAGACAGAGAATAAGAAAAAAAATTTTATAACAGCTAATTTTTCTATTGCTGGAAATTATATTAAAGAAAAATACCCTTTTTTATTATTATTATTTTTTGGATTTTTAATTATTGCAGGAATTAATCTCCTGAAAGTTAGTACATCAAATTCTGTAGCAGGTTTTGATTTGCAGGATTTTGAAATCGGCATGATTGCAGATAGAACTATTATTGCAGAAAGAACTTTGCCACCAGATGCAATTGATACTGTTACAGTAATGAAAGGTGAAAAAGTTATAAAAAAAGGTTTTCCAGTTACAGAAGAAGGGTATGCAAAACTTAGGAAAATGTCCCTTTCTAGTGTTGTTATTGATTACCGGGCTTTCGCAAATAATGTATTGTATCTGTTTCTTATTGCCGTTGCCTGGTATCTGTTATATTCATTTTTTAAATTCGGACGGAAAATAAAACTTAGAGAGCCATTGCTACAAGTTATTTTGTTTTTGATATTATATAGTACAGCAACCTTTTCAAGCAGATTTTCTTTTTTCGCTAATCCATTTTCAATCTGTATAGTAATTCCTGTTGGTCTTTGTGTTATGTTGATTACAATTTTGTATGGTGAATTATCTGCAATTATTTTCGCATTTATTTCAGGACTTTCAATTATAGTAGCTTGTGGCTGGACTCTTCCTCCTGCATTATTTGTTCTTGCCTCATCATTATGTGCAGTTTCTATTGTTAGAAAAATTGAACGACGGTTAGATCTTGTTTTTGCTTCAATAGTACTTTCAATTTTTGATGTAATTATGATGTTATTCCTTATTATTATTTTTAATGAGGATATAACAAATAAGGGATACATTTTTGTAGGCATTTTCCTTAATGGATTCCTTTCTGGAATTTTAACATTGGGATTTTTAACACCATTAGAATATATGTTGAATTCTGCATCTGTCTTCCGCCTTATGGATTTAAGTGACTTAAATAATCCTCTTATGCAAAAAATGCTTATTACAGCCAGCGGAACATATAATCATTCATTAATGGTTGCCCAGTTAGCTGAAAGCGGGTGTCGTGAAATTGGTGCAAATCCTTTAATTGCAAGGGTTGGTGCTTATTATCACGATATAGGAAAAGTTGATCAGAGTGAATATTTTGTAGAAAATCAAACTGGAACAAATAAACATGATGATATCAATCCTACTTTATCTGCATCAATTATAAAAAGCCATGTTAAAAAGGGTGTTGAAAAAGCAAGAAGTCTTCATTTGCCCCAGGTTATAATTGATGTAATTTCAGAACATCATGGTAATAGTGTAATTGCTTATTTCTACAATGAAGCAAAAGAAAAAGATCCATCACTTACACCAGAAGATTTCTCTTATCCTGGAAATCCTCCCTCTTCAAAAGAATCAGCCGTTGTTATGCTTGCAGATACAGTGGAAGCTGCCTGTAGAACACTGGAAAATCCATCGGTTTCAAGACTGGAAAAATTTATCACCCAATTAGTAAATGCAAAAATGGAACACAAGCAATTAGATAATTGTGATTTAACATTTAAAGATGTAACAAAAATAAAACAGGCCTTTGTTCAGATTCTTGTAGGATATTATCATAGCAGAATTGAATATCCTGATCAGCAAGATCCAGATAAAGCAGCAGAAAAAAAGGATGAAAAATAGATGAATAGAATTTTAATAAATTACAATGAAGATTTAGAAATTCCTTCTTGGGCAGATTCTGTGGAACCTTTTTTGCAGAAAGTATTGAAGGAGTTACAGTTTGACGGGCAGGAAGTTTCTTTGCTTTTTTGCAAGGATCCATATATTCAGCAGTTAAATAAACAATATCGTAACATAGATGCACCTACAGATGTTTTATCTTTTGAAAACGATGATGTATATGAAGATGAAGAAGGAAAGTGGAAATGTGTTGGTGATATTGTTATCAGTTTAGATACATTACCTGTGAATAGCGAATATTTTGAAGTTGATATAAACAGCGAATTCAAAAGACTTTTAGTTCATGGAATTTTACATCTGAACGGCATGGATCATGGAGAAGAACACATTGAAAAAGGTGTTGCTCCAGAATGTGAAATGCTTATTTTGCAAGAACAATTATTAGAAAAATTAAAGGATGAAATTATAATTAAATGAGTATATTCAAAAAAAAGAAAGTAGAACAAAAAAATGATGAGCCTGATAACATACAACAGGAAATCTTGAATGAAGAAAAAGAGGATATGATTCATGGTGTTGAAGGTCTTGCGGAAACTTCTGTAAAAGAAGTTATGGTACCTCGCATTGATGTAGATTTTATATCATCAGATACACCAACAGATGAACTTTTATCAAAAGTTATTGCCAGTGGACATTCCCGTTTTCCTGTTTATACAGATTCAATTGATAATGTTATTGGGGTTTTATATGTAAAAGATTTGTTAAAATGTTTTGCAGAAAATAAAGCCATAGATTTAACAAAAGTAATTAGAAAACCATATTTTGTTCCAGAAAGCAAAAGAATTGATAGTTTGCTTCTGGAATTTAAAAGGCATCATCTTCATATTGCCCTTGCAATTGATGAATATGGCGGACTTTCTGGTATTGTCACAATGGAAGACATTATTGAAGAAATTGTTGGTGATATTCAGGATGAGTTTGATAAAGAAAGGGAAGATATTATAACCGTAAATGAGAATGTATGGTTATGTGATGCCCGTGTTAATCTTGATGATCTAAATGAAATAATTGAGGCATCTTTTCCAAACGAAGATTTTGATTCATTGGGTGGATTTGTATTCGATATCTTTGGAAAAGTTCCTGTAAAATATGAAAAGGCCAGCTGGAATAATTATGATTTTATTGTTCAAGATATGGAAGGCCACAGAATTAATGTGATTAAGGTTATTCGGAATGTAAAAGAAGGGGAAACTGATGAATAATAAGAAGTCATTTATTGCTATTTTTTGTGTATTATTTGCGTGCAATTTGCTTTTTTCACAGCAGACAAAAACTGTTGTAGAAAAATTTAATTTAGGTAAAGAGGCTCAAACAGAAGAAAACTTTTACCTTGCACAGCAATATTATCTTGAAGTAGTAGCAATAAATCCTGCTTATTCTCAGGCCTGGTATAAACTGGCAGAATGTTCTTATAAACTTGGTGAATATGAACTTGCACAAAATTATCTTACAAGTGCTGAAAAATATGAACCATCAAATTCCCAATATTTAAATCTTAAAGGAAAAATCTTTGTGTCTCTGGGAAAACTTTCTGAGGCTAAAGATATATTTAATGATATTTTAAAAAAATATCCAAATGATGTTGAAGCTCATTTTGGGCTGGCTGAAATTGAATTATACGAAGGTCGTTATTCAGGTGCAGAAAAGCAATATAACGAAGCTTTGAAACGTCAGAGTAACAACAGAAATGCACTTTTAGCCTTATCTCTTTTGAATGCTGAAAGAAATAAATTTTCAGATGCAGAAAAATATCTAAAACAGGCATTAAGCTATTTTTCTGGAGATCCTGAAGTTCATTATTTAGCGGCAGTAATCTATTCTATGAAAGGGGATTATAAGCAGGCTGAAAATCAGGCTCGAATTTCTGTTGAAATTAATGGAAATCTTGAAAAATCTTATGAATTATTAACAACTGTTCTTTATAAGCAAAAAAGATATCAGGAAGTTTTGGATTTAAGTGACTTTCTTATTAGACGCAATAGAAAAAATGCTACTGCCTGGTATTTAAAAGGAATTGCATACTCAAAACTAGGTATGACATCAGAAGCAATAAACACCTGGTCATCGGGATTAACTGCTCAACCTCAGGATGAAATAATGAGGATGGCAATGGAACTGGAAATCAGACAATTGCTTACAGTTGAAGATAAAAAACGCTCATTATGGTCTAAATATCATGTTGAAAATGCAAAGCAGTATAAAGCTCGTTATGACGGTTCAGGTGCTGTTTATGAATTTCAGCGGGCTTTATTGCTTGATCCAATGAATTATGAAGCAAGAAGTGCTTATGCAGATATTATCGAAATGAACGGCATGTATGAATTATATCTGGATCAATTAAAGTTTATGAAAGAACATAATGCTGATTCATTAAGTGGAAAAAAACTTACAGAGCTTAATGATAAAATTGAAGCCTACGATTCCTTGCTATCTTCAACACTGGCAAAAAAATGGAAAGTAGAACCTTTTTATCTTGATAAAACCAGATGGAATATTGCAATTTTTTATGAAGATAATACTTCAAGTTTTATCCATGCAGATACAAATAGCCTTGCAGCCAGAGCTTGTGCCGATGTTTTTTCTGGAGTGGCAATTACTTCTGTAAAAACTCAGGTAACACCGGTTTCTGGTTATGGGGAAGCATTTAAAAATGCAAGAACAAATCAATATGATTATTTTATTATTGTTTCTTTAAGCGAAGGTGCCAATGATTTAACACTTGCTTCAACAATTTATAACGGAAGAACAGGTTTGGAAATTGAAAAAAATACATTCTACAGTACTGGAAACAATCGTTTTTCAACTGTATTACGTCGCTTTAGAAAATCCGTTTTGGACAAGCTTACTGTTCGTGGAAAAATTCTTGCCAGAAATGGAAAAACTGTTCTGGTGGATTTAGGAAAAAGTGAAAATATTACAAAAGATGCAGAATTCCATATTGTAAAAAAGGATGCAATTCAGACGGCAGATAATTCTTTTGGACTGTTCTATTCAGATAAGGATTTATACGGAACATTAAAGATTACAAATCCAGGGGAAGAAGTTTCTGAAGGTGTTATTGAAAATATGGGCTTTTATGATCGGGTAAATATTGATGATGAAGTTGTTTTAGTAGCGCTGCCCCAGAAAGACTCTAATGAAACAAATGCTATTGATACAGTTCCTGCCGCAGACGAAAATGGAAATACGGTTGTAAATTCGGAAGTGAAAGGACAGAGTCTTATTAATGATATTAAGAAGAACGTGGAGAAACCTTCAATTCTTGAATTGTTAAGAGAGATTTATTAATTTATTCTGAATCTACAGTCATTTTTGATAAAGTAGCATTTATCCATTTTTTAGTTTGTAAAGGATAATCATAAACCTGGATAAATGCTTTTATGGCTTCTTCATAATTTCCAAGAAAATATTCAGCTTCTCCAATATAAAAATAGGAACGATTCATAACATCTTTGTTAATGTTTCTATTAACAAGGCGTCTAAGCTGACTGTTTGCTTCTGAGTATTTTTCCTGAACAAAGGTATTTTTTAAAATTTCAAAAAGAATATATTCATCTCCACCATCAGGTGAAACTAAATCTTCTTCAAAAAAATATGGGAAAAGAATCTCTGTTTCTGAAACTGTAGATTTAGCTAAATTTTTTGCTGAATTAATTGCATCATTTGACAGTTTTGATTCTTCTTTTTCTGTAGAAAGAATATCAAGATAAGGAAGTGGAGTTTCCCGCAAGGTTCCTTCTTCATATAATTTTTCTTCTTTAGGTTTTGCATTTGATTCGGCAGTTGTTTTTGGCATGGAAAGATGAACGCCATTTACAGTGCTATTTACAGAAACAAGAACAAGGTCATAA
Source organism: Treponema sp. (assembly GCA_018385315.1). Taxonomy (GTDB): domain Bacteria; phylum Spirochaetota; class Spirochaetia; order Treponematales; family Treponemataceae; genus Treponema_D. The sequence continues at coordinate 36,134 of JAHAZJ010000178.1, forward strand.
ACTTTGTCTGTAAATGAAATAACTGCATAAAAATAATCATTATAATCACTGACAGAATCTGTGTAGGAAGAAACATCTCCTGAAAGAACTTGAATTGGAGTCATTTGAACAATCTGTTTGTAACTGGTTATAGGTTTGTTGCTTCTGTAAACTAGTAATGAAGTAACAGGAGATTCTGGATTTTGAGGAAGTGTCCATGAAAGATGAATTTTTGTTCCTTTTCCAACACTGGCTTGTATATTTTGAACAATAGGTTTTTCAGCCCACAAAAGAGTAGTTGTTAAAAGTGTACAAATCAACAAAATAATTTTCTTCATATTTAAATAATAAAGTCCTCTATTTTATTTGTCAATCATTGTAAAAATGTGATTTTCTTGTTATTTTAATATATATGTTAGAAGAAGTAAAAATTCCTATTGAACAATTAAAAGAAGATATTTTGAATGTTTGGGGGCGTCTTTGACTCTGCCAGCATAGACAATTCAATTAAAGAAAAAGAAAAACTTACAGAAGCTCCCGGTTTTTGGGATGATCATGAAGCAGCTGAAAAAGTTATGGCTCAAATCAGAAAGTTAAAAAGTCGTGTTGAACCTTGGAGAAAACTCCTTGCCGACATGGATGATTTGGAAGCTATGTATGAACTTGCTGAAGAATCCGGGGACCCTGCTGATGAAGAAGAAGTTCAGACCATGTTTGGACTTGCAAAAGAAAATTTTGAAAAATTAAATATTCTCAATCTTTTGTCTGGTGAAGTTGATCAGAATGATGCTTACCTTACAGTTCATGCAGGTGCTGGTGGTACAGAAGCTTGTGACTGGGTTTATATGCTTAGCCGAATGTATTTAAGGTGGGCTGAACGTCACGGATATAAAACCGAGATTATGGATGAATTGGAAGCTGAAGGTGGATTAAAATCCATTACAATTCAGGTTTCAGGTGATTTTGTATATGGCTATTTAAAAGGGGAAGGAGGCATTCACAGATTGGTTCGAATTTCTCCTTTTGATGCAAATGCCCGTCGTCATACAAGTTTTGCTTCTGTTTATGTGTATCCTGTTTTGGATGATACAATTGAAGTTGATATTCGTCCTGAAGATTTGCGTGTAGATACATATAGGGCTGGTGGAAAAGGTGGTCAGCATGTAAACAAAACAGATTCTGCTGTTCGTTTTACCCATATTCCAACGGGAATTGTTGTTGCATGTCAGACTGAGCGAAGCCAGATTATGAACCGTCAGTCTTGTATGAATATGCTTAAAGCCCGTCTTTATGAATATTACAGGGAACAGAAAGAAAAAGAGAATTCAAAATTTGCTGCAGAAAAAAAAGATATTTCTTTTGGTAGTCAAATTCGTTCTTATGTTTTCTGTCCTTATACAATGGTAAAAGATCACAGAACAAAATTCTCTGTTGGAAATATTCAGGGTGTAATGGATGGTGATTTGGATGAATTTATGAATTCATACCTGGTTGCTAAATGGAAAGGTCTTCCAATGGATGATTCTGGAGATGATGAGGACGAATAATAATATAAAAAAAATTTTTATATTAACTTTTATTTTCCTCGCTCTTAAAGGTGCCTCTTGTTTTGGAAAAGACTGGGTAATTGGTGCTCAAGCTTTTTCTTTTCCAGAAAAGCAGAATAATGGAGTAACAAGAGGCCTTTCTTAGACTGTTCCAGAAAAAATTCTTGAAAGCGTTTTACAATATTCTTCTAGAGAAATCCTTTTAGAAGAAAGTAATCAGCGGAAATTGTATGATTTAAAAAATCAGCGAACTTCATTGTTTTTGCAACTGTCTGCAGAAATAAAAAAGAGGGATGCTTTGGTCCTTTCTTATTCAGATAAAGCCTATGAAAAAAAATTAAAAGAAGCTGAAAATAAAATAGCTGATATTCAAAAACAAATAGATAAGAATCTGGAAACTCAAAAGGCAATTATTGAAAATACATACAAAGAACCTGAAATACATACAGATTTTTTATCAAAAAGATTTCAAACTGAAGAAGAAACAAAAAATATTGAGAATATAGCTCTTTATAAAAATGATTCATCTTGTTTATATGAAGTTTCAGATGGTAATAAAACTGCATCCAAAGATAGTGCTGCCTTGGAAAAAGAAATGGTTTCTGCAGGAATTAATGGTTTTATCACAGGTCATATAAATGTTTATTCTCAATATATTACAGTTTCAATTGAATTAACAATGTATCCAGGTGGAAAAACAATTGCAGTTTTAAAAGATTATGGACTTATTGATGAAATTGATATTATTGTATTGAATCTTGTTGCTGAATTAAATGCCGCAATAACCAATTCCTTGCCTTCAATGGTTACAGTATCAGGCTTACCAGAAAATGGAAGAATTTATGTTGATAATAAATTGCTTCCTGAAACAGCCAGAGCTTTTTCTGTAGATGCAGGAGTACACTCATTAGAGTTCGCAGCAAAGGATTATAAAAATACGGGAACATCCTACTTTTTTCAGGGAAACCAAAAGTATAATATTCAGGTCCAAATGGAAGAAGTGTCCCCTAAAATTATTTATTTTAAGGCAAAAAGTCCTGTAATAGGTAGTTTTTATGCAAATGGTTATGAAGGTAAACAGGAAGATGATAAAGCTGTTTTGACAATAAATGGAAAAACTGTTTTAGGACAATTTATTTCCCAGGAAAATGCAAACTCATTTTTTTATATTTCAGAGCAGAATCTTACTGAAGAAAAATTATACGATATTCCAGTGAATTATCAGAATACAAGTGATTACATTGAAAAACGACGCCGTTGGATGTATACTTCATACAGTGTTCTTGTAACTTCTCTAATTCCTGTCTTTTATTGCAAAGGACAAGTAAATTCTTATATTAATGCAAATAGTTTAGGTTATATAACATCTAATGAAGACCTGGCAAAGGCAAATAAGTGGATTACTGCATCTAATATAACAACAGGTATTTCAATTGGATGTGGAATCTGGTTTACTTATGAATTAATTCGTTATTTATACACGGCTAATAAAGTTTTACCAGTAGAAGTTAAATAAAAATTTGGAGAATAAAATGAAGCAATCATTTGGTGAAAAATTTAAATCCCTATTTTCAAAAAACAAAGGAAATGAAGACTTTTATGAAGAATTAATCGACATTCTTGTAGAAGGTGATATTGGTGCAAAAACTGCATACGAAATTGTTGATGAGTTGGAAGAAAATTGCAAGAAGAATAAAATCACCGATGAAAAAGATATTCTTAATGAATTAAAAAAATTGCTGCTTGCCACTGTAAAACAATACGAGTTAAAACCAGAAGAAGGTAAAAATAATATTTGGATGGTGCTTGGTGTAAACGGGGTTGGAAAAACAACTAGTGTTGCTAAACTGGCTTTGTGGTTTAAAAATCATGGTGTTGAAAATCTTGTGCTTGCTAGTGCAGATACTTTCCGTGCTGCTGCAATTGAACAGCTTGCAATGCATGGTGAAAAAACTGGAGTTCGCGTTGTAAGTCATCAACATGGTTCTGATCCTTCTGCAGTTGTTTTTGATGCAGCTGATGCTGTAAGTTCAAAAGGTCCTGGTCTTGTAATTGCAGATACAGCAGGTCGTCTTCACAATAAAGAAAATCTTGTTAGAGAACTTCAGAAAATTGACAGAACTTGTACTTCAAAAGCAAGTGAAGGTTGTTATAAAAAAATTATTGTAATTGATTCTACAACTGGTCAAAATGCTTTAAGGCAGGCGGAAGTTTTTAATGAAGCGGTGGGCATTGATGCAGTTATTATGACAAAATACGATTCTACAGCAAAAGGCGGATGTGCAGTTTCTATTGGTCGTGAATTAAATATTCCAGTAGCTTTTGTTTGTACTGGAGAAAAATATTCTGATATTAAGATTTTTAATGCAGAAGAATATATTAATGATTTCCTCGGCTTGTAAAAAATTAAGGAAAATATTTCTTTTTTTTCTTATTTTATTATTTTTTTCTTGTTCTCAAAAAAAAGTGGATGATTCTTCTAATATATCAGGGGAAGATTTTTACGATTCTGAATTTGAAGGGTTTTATGTTCCTGATTTTGATGATGGAAAGTGGGTTCAACAAATTGTTAATGAAACACAGGAAGAGCTTGCTGCAGAAGAAATCCAAAATTTGCTGGAAATTCAAAGTATTATACAATCTCCATTTTCTGTTAATCAGAACGAAGTTGAATTTGTAGAAAAGCGACTTTCAGATTCAAACAGACGTTTAAAAATAATGGAATATGGTAATGAAATATTTATTCCTGTTGAAAAACAAAATAGTCTTGTTTTTATTAATAAAAGTAATTCCTATTTAGTACGGGACTTTTATAATAAAGATTATCAATTAACAAAAAAAGAGATTTGGAATGGAGAAAAACCGGGGGATGAAAAACTTCTCTTTACACAAGAATATTTGTACGGAAATAATAATAAGCCTGTTTTTCAGACTACCAAATATGAAGATAAAACTGTGGAAATCACCTGGCAATATGATGAAAAAAATCGTATAACTTATGAAAAAGAAACTGTTATAGAAAAAGACAAACGTACATCAAAAGCTCAACTTTATAAATATAATCAAAATGATGAAATTCCTCCTGATTATGAATATTATGAAAATGATGAAGTTCAGCTTATTACAAAGTATGTGACAAAAACAACTTATTCTACTCAGATTTATTTTGAAGATGATTTTTCTGTTAAAACTTATTATGAAAATGGAAATAAGGTTAGGGAGCAGTATATTCAATCTGGGGAAGTGGTGAGAGAGAGGGAGTATTAATCTGTGAAAAATAAAGATAAAAACAATAACGTAAAATGGATTTTTTTAGTTTCTCAAAGATTTGCTCGGGTTGACAGAAAAGGTAAATCGGCAGTGACTTCTGTTTTAGCAACTTTGGGAATTTGTTTTGGTGTAATGACTTTGATTATTGTTATGAGTGTTATGAATGGGTTTCAGATGAGTTTTATAGACTCAATTCTGGAGCTTTCATCTTACCATGTTCAGGCAAAAAAAACTGATTTATCTGTTTCAGAAAAGCAGTTGCAAACTTTTTGCGAAAATAATAAAAATATTCTTTCGGTAAGTCCTTATTATGAAGCGCAAACATTAATGACTAGTGAATACAATAAGGAAAGTGCTGCTATTATTAGAGCTGTAGATCCTGATTGTTATTTTTATGATGATGGATTTTCGTCACAACTTAGATTGCGTAGAGGCAGTTTTGATTTAGAAGAACCAAATTCCATTATTATAGGATCAACACTGGCAAGAAATTTAGGTGTAGCTGTTGGTGATGTAGTAAATTTATTTGTACTAAGTGGTTCAGATGATGTTTCATTATTTTCTAATGATAGAAATTTTGAAATAACAGGAATTTTTACTTGTGGATATTCGGAATTAAATGCATCCTATTGTTTTATAAACTTAGCTGACGGTGAAAAATATTTTGGTAATGACGCAACTATTACTTATGGAATTAAAATAGCTGATAAGGAAAAAGATGCACTGGTAATTTCCCAATTAAAAAAGAATGTTACCGGATTTAATTATTCATCATGGCGGGAATATAATAAATCTTTTTTTGGGGCATTGAGAATTGAAAAAAATATGCTTATGCTTCTTGTTGCTTTAATTTTTGTTGTAGTTGGAATTAACATTTATAATGGTATGCGTCGTCTGGTTTTTGAAAGACGAAGTGAAATTGCAATTTTAAGTGCCCTGGGAGCTGAAACCAGGAAGATTCAATCAATTTTTATTGTGAGGGGATTTACAACTGGTTTTATAGGTGCCATTTCAGGATTAATTTTAGGGCTTCTTATTAGTGTAAATACAGATTTTGTTTTTTCATTCGTTTCATCTTTAATGTTTTGGGTTCAATATATTATTACAAGTATATTTTCTCCACAAAATCTGGTATATGTTCAGGAAAATTCAACTTATGCTTTATATGCAAGTATTCCGGCACGAATCTTTTATAAAGAGGTTGTGTTTATATTTTTATTTGGTATGATATCACCTTTATTTGCTTCCTGGGTTGCAAGTAAAAATGTATTAAAAATGACAATTGCGGAGGTTTTACATCATGAGTAAAATTGTAGAAATAAAAAATCTTGAAAAAACATATGAAACTGATAGTGAAAAACTTACAATTCTGAAAAATGTGAACCTTTGTGTAGAACAGGGAACAAAAGTTGTTATTACTGGGGAAAGTGGTAGTGGCAAAAGTACGTTGTTAAATATGCTTGGTGGAATTGATACTATTACAAATGGAACCATTGTGGCTGGAAAATGGAATCTTTCCGATTTGTCAGAAAGAGATATTGCAGAGTACAGAAAATCTTTTTTAGGTTTAATTTTTCAGTTTCACTATTTATTAAAGGATTTTTCTGCACTTGAAAATGTTTATCTTCCTGCCTATATGGCTGGAGTTCCTAAGAAACAAGCTGTTGAAAAAGCAGAAGCATTACTAAAAGATGTGGGTGTATATGAAAGAAAGAATCATCTTCCTTCTCAGCTTTCTGGTGGCGAACGTCAAAGGGTTGCTGTTGCCCGCTCTTTAATCAACGATCCCCAATTAATCCTTGCTGATGAACCAACTGGTAATCTTGACAGAACAAATGCTTCATTAATTGGAAACATCCTTTTTGAAATGGTTGAAAAATATAATAAAACCTTGTTTTTAGTAACTCATGATCCTGTTTTAGCGTCTATGGGTGATTTATGCTATTCAATAAACAATTGCAAACTAGAGGAATTAAAAAAATGACAATTAAATCATCATTTTTGTTTGCAAAGAGTTTAATTTTTCCAAAGGCTGAAAAGAAATCATCAGCAAGAAGAAGCTTATGGGGAGCACTTTTATGTATTGGATTAAGTGTAATTCCTCTTGTTGTTGTAATTTCAATTACTAATGGTATGATTCAGGGAATGACAGACCGAATAATTGGTTTGTCTTCTAGTCATGTTCAGGCCTTTGTAGCTCAGAATATAAAGGAAACTGAATCCCTAGAAAATTTATATGATTTTGGTCAGACATTAAAAAATGATAATCCTGAAATTGTTGCATTTTATCCTGAAATTAATATTTCAGCATTAGCAACTGCAAATAATTATAAAACTGGAATACAAATTAGAGGTATGGATTCCAATATTTTTCAACAAAATCAGGCTTTTAAAGAATTATTTGAAGTAGAACAGGGAAGTGTTTCTGACTTTGGTGGAAATCAGGTGGTTATTGGTAAAAAAGCTGCTGAATTACTTAATTTGAAATCGGGAGATACTTTTAGAATCATAACAACCAGAACCTTAAATGGAATTGTTGCTCCCAAACTTACATCTTTTAAAGTTTGTGCAATAATTTCTTCCGGGTATCAAGAATTAGATGCATTGTGGTGTTTTGTCCCAATTGAAACAACTTTTAAATCTTTATCTTTGTCTAATGCAAAATACACAATAATGCTGGAAACCACAGATGCTTTTTCTCCACAGGTTGTAAAGCTTCAAAAAAATCTTCAATCAAAATATGGAAGAATTGCAAATTTTTATCGCTGGGATAAAATACATCAGTCGGAGTTTGAAAGCTTTTCTTCTACAAAAGTTTTATTAATTTTTATTATGATGCTTATTGTTCTTGTTGCTTCAATTAACATTTCATCTGCAATAATTATGCTTGTTATAGAACGCCAAAAAGAAATTGCAATTCTTAAAAGTTTAGGGGCTTCTCCCTGGGGCATAACACTTTCATTTTTGATTACTGCCGTAACTTGTAGCATTGGTGGATTACTTATTGGTATGCCAGTTGGTTTAATATTATCCATGAATGCCAATGCTATTCTTTCTTTTATAGAAAAAATAGTTAATGGCTTTGCTAAAATCGGATTTATGATTAATGGAATACCTGTTGAACAAGTTACACAGATAAAATTAATGGATCCAGCTTATTATTTGCAAAATATTCCTGTAATTATTCCCTGGGGGCAGATTATTATGATTGGTCTTAGTACGTTGTTGTTATCAATAATTGTTTCATTAATTCCATCAATAAAAGCCGGAAAAGAAAAACCCCTGGATATACTAAGAAAAGCGTAGGTTTAAATTAAAGAAAAATAAGAAACAACACACAGCGCAGTTACCTAAAATGGCTACCGCAGAAAAAAGCCTTCTCAAAACCGCTAGATATCGTCGCTAGACGCTAAGGGCGGCAAGGAATCTATTGTTTCCGCCCTTAGAGCCTTTTTGAGAA
>JAHAZJ010000043.1 GCA_018385315.1 Treponema sp.
CCTATACGTCCTACACTAACAGAGTAATTATTGCCTCTTGCATAAATGTATGTAAGATTTTCCATAACAGGACCATAATTAATACGGTTATCTGTATTTGTAGCATAATAAAATCCTAAATCTGAGAGATAATACTTCTTTTCTCCAGAAATTGATTTTCTGGACTTTAAATCAAAACGTTCACATTCATATAAAACTTTTGAATCACAGAGAATCTTTATATAACGGTTTAAAGTCTCACGCTTAATTCTCATGCCGGACTTTTCTAAATCTGAAAGAATATTTGTGAGACTCGTTGTTGAACCAAAATTATTAATAAGGTACTGCTGAACTTTATTAAAGACAGATGTATTTTTTACCTTTACACGACGTTTAATATCTTTTTCAAAGATTTCAGTAATTACGCTGGAAATGTAAGTTCTCTTGTCTTGAATCGAATCAAATTGAACAGCCTTAGGAAAACCTCCTTCAATAAGATAGTTATCAAATTCTTCCAGCAGATTCGAACTGACATTCTTTTTAAAGAACTTTTTCATTTCGAGATACTCATTGAAATTCAAAGGAAACATTTCAAACTCAATATAGCGGCCTGTCAGTTTTGTAATCAATTCACCACTTAAGAGATATGAATTTGATCCTGTTATAAAAATTGAAAACTCACCGTCATCGCGGTATTCGTTTAGAACTTCCTCAAAATCTTTAACATTCTGAACTTCATCAATAAAAAGATATTTTAAACCTGAAGCCTTTGAGTTTTCATCAATAAGTTTTTCAAGTTGTTCTGGAGTTTTTACACTCCTGTATCCGCGTTTATCCAGATTAAGATAGATGATATTCTCTGCAGCAATTCCTTTTCCTGAAATTTCATCTGCAATAGTTTGCATAAGGCTGGACTTCCCGCAACGACGAACTCCAGTTATTACCTTTATAATTTCTGCTTCATCGTAAAAACCACGTATCTTTTGCAAATAGGATTCGCGCTTGTAATATTTCATTTTCACCTCATTTTCAACATAATTATATGCAAAACACACGTTATTTACAAGTTATGGGGGTATATTTTTACATTTTGATAAATATTACCCCCCATAACCGCCTTTCATTACTTTAAATTTAATCGGTGTAAGTCGTTCATTCTGATTTCCTTTAATAATCGAGTTTCCTAATGTACTTAAGTTTTTCTGACTTTGCAAGCTGAACAGGGGTTGTGCCCAGGGCAAACGCATTATAAAAAATATTTTCATAAAAGTTGGCGCGAGGGAGTGAGACACAGGGCAAAAAGACTTTTTTTGGGGCTGCCGCGAGAGCGGCATTATAATAGTTTCTATACCCCAAAAAACGTCTAGCGCATTATTGCGCGTTTTTGACCTGTGAATCACGACCGGAAGCCAGATATTACAACTAATCATTTTATAATGCGTTTGCCCTACGACCTTGATTTAAACTTTTCGACCTTGATTTAAACTTTTTTTTTCAAGTTTTTCAAAAAGGGGACAGAGCTTGGACTTTGAATTAATATTTCATGAACCAGGGACAGACCTTGTGTTTAAACAGAATGTTTCTCGATTTTTCGAATTCCTTTTTGTAAATCTATGTCAGTTGTAAAACCGTCATCTTCGTAAAGTTCGTAAATTGTGCCTTCCGGAGCATCTCCATAAATTGAAAAATTATTTGTATCTATCATTGCTGAATTCAAAGCAGGTTTTGCAAATGGTACAATTTTTCCTTTTTTTATGAAAAAAACAACGGAATTCAATGGAACATCAATAAAATAATCACCTTTTTTCAAAGATTTCTGATTGACAACTTGAGAATCATTCCATTCTATCATCAACATATCTTCAGGCAGATAAACATTTCTACCGATTGCATTTTGAACATAAACAGGTGCAAGCATCAAACTTTCGCCCAAAAGAATCTGATCTTCGGTGTGCAATGCTCGCAAATCATCTTCGTAGTCAAAGGAAAGAGGACGGAAGTACATTTGATTAGTTTTTGCTGCTTTTACAAATTCGCTGTAAAAAAAGGGAAGAAGTGCATATCGCAAATCAAGCATGCTTTTAAAATCACAAACATTTTCAAACTGATAGAATTCCTGAAATCGAGTTCCATCAGCACTGTGATTTCTGCAAAGTGGTGTAAAAATTCCAAACGCAAGCCAACGCAAAAGTAAATCACGAGAAGTATCACTTGCAAAACCACCAATATCACTTCCAGAATACAAAAATCCTGTCATATTTAAACTTGCCATCATGTGCAAACTCAAAAGAATGTTTGACCAGTAAGAATGATTATCTCCAGTCCAAATGCCTCCATATCTATGCGCACCAACAAATGAACTTCTGGAAAATAAAAGTTTGCGTTCTTTTGGATTTTCCTGTAAAAAACTTTCGGCAGCGGCTCTTGTCATATTGTAACCAAAAATGTTGTGAACCTGATAGTTTTGAACGAGCACATTTCCTTTTTCATCTGGTTTTGTAACTGCAAAATCTCCTGCTGTTTCCTTTGAAACTTTGTGATAAAAAAGCGTCG
>JAHAZJ010000179.1 GCA_018385315.1 Treponema sp.
CTTTGCTTAAGCGGGCAGCGGTTTTGCTTTTCCATCGAAATCCGGAAAAATGGATAACAGGTTCATTTGTAAAAATCGGATTTTTTGAAACTGACGCAGATTTGCGCTATCAGGATGAAGTTCACGGTTCTCTTATGATTCAGGCAGACCGCGTTATAGATTTGCTTTACACGAAATATCTGACTGCAGAAATCTCTTATGACAACATAACTCGAATTGAACATTATCCTTTCCCTAAAGATGCCGTGCGAGAAGCGGTGTTCAATGCGCTTATTCATCAAGATTTTTCTGTTGGCGTGCCTGTTCAAATCAGTGTTTACAAGGATAAGCTTTATATCAGCAATGATTGTGTTTTCCCTGCCAGCTGGACTGCCGACACTTTAATGCAAAAACATCGCTCACTTCCCCATAACCCGGATATTGCGAATACATTCTTTAGAGCGGGCTTTATAGAAAGCTGGGGTCGTGGCATAGAAAAAATTTGCAATCTTTGTAAAGAATATGGAATTGCTGAGCCGGAATATACAGTTCATCCCAATGATATTATGATGATGTTCAAGGCAAATGACACTGAAGTCTTAAATGAAGCAGGAGAAAATAAATCCTCTAAAATTGGCCCGAAAAACAAAAAGTGGCCTGAAAAGTGGCCTGAAAAAGCCGAGCAGATAATTAATGCTGTTTCAGAAGATAATAAAATCACAATTGCAAAGCTGGAAGAAATACTTGATATAGGGCATACTACAGTAAAGAAAATACTCTCAGAAATGCAGGCGGAAGGATATATACGCCGCGTAGGTGCGGACAAAGGCGGACATTGGGAGATTGTATGAAAAACGAAATCCAGAATTTTACAGAAAATGAATACACCGAACTCTTAAATACAGCAAAAGCTCAAATAAATGCAGCAAGAAATGCTATAGCTGTCCACGTTAATTCGACGGCAAATTCAACTTACTGGAATCTGGGAAAGTTATTGCATGAAAAAAAGATTGAGGGCGGGTATGGTGGAAATGTTATCGACAGGCTATCCGTTGACCTAAAGCAGAGCTTCCCTGATATGGGACTTTCTCCAAGAAATTTGTGGAACATGAAGCTTTTTTATGAGCGGTATATTGATTCTGACAAAAAACTGCTACAGGCTGTAGCAGTTTTGCAGTGGAGAACTAAATATGAACGTATTTGATATAATTCCATCAGATTTTTTCAATTGTCTCGCTGGAAATAGCAATAATCGTGTATACGCTGACTGTCTGGAATTGATTCATAATCAATATGATAAGGAAATTTCTTATCGACTTGAACGTTCATATTTGCGAGATGTACTGGCTGCATTTTTATTGGAAAATCATCTGGACTTGTCTGATGAAGAAAGCACTGCAAATGCGGGAAATGATGAAGCTAACTTTGTTTTAAGAAAATTTATTTCTGTCGGCTGGCTTGAAGAAGATCAGGATGATTCCACTTTTCAAAAATATATTGTAATGACTGATAATGGAATTGCTCTGGCAGAATTTTTACATAAATTAAAACGGCCGGCAACTCCAGAGTTTTCCAGTTACATTCTAAATATTTATAACCGTTTTAATTCAAAGGAATATGCAAATAAGCAGGAACTATATAATTTTATCTTAAAGCCTACTTTTTCCGATGCAAAAGCTCTTTCTTCAGATCTTAAGAAACTTTCAACTTCTATAAAAAAGATTATCGAGAAAATGAATCATGAAGGGAGCCTGGAAAGTCTTACAGAAAATATTATCAGTTATTGTGACGGAGATTTTATAAAAGAATATTCAAGACTTGTTCATCAACAGAATATTCATATTTACAGAAACTTTATTACTCGTAAGCTAGATGAAATGAAGCAACCTGAATATTTTAATCTTCTTTGCACAGAATTATCAGCAGAAGAAAAGGCTCATAAAGTCCTGATTTCAAATATGGAAGCAGAAGAAAGAGTTTATGAAATGATTGATTCCACAAAGAAGTTCCTTCATGACGACTACAACAAAATAATGGATGATATCAAACTGAAGATTAACACTTATATTCACATAGCAATCGCCCGTGAAAGAATGCTAAGAAACAAGGGGCTTGATATCCGTGGTGTAGTTGAGCAAACATTACGAATATTGATTTCTTCTGAAAACAGTTCAGAAAAAGAAGAGCTTGGAAATTTATTTAATATTCAAAAATATGAGTATGTTGATCAGTCATCTGTAATGTATCCACATAAGAGCCAGCAGATTTTGCATAATACAGAATCCGAATATTTTGAATTATCCAAAGAAGAAATTGAACGGCAAAAATATATTCTAGAACAGGAATCTCACAATCCATATTCAAAAGACCAGATGAAAAAATATATGGATGATTTATTTATGCAAAATGAAATTATTGATAACAGTCAGTTTAATTATTCAAATAAAGAAGACATATTAAAATCTCTGGCAGCAGTAAGTTATGCAAAGGAAAATGGATATCTTATTGAAACGGATGGTACCTATATAGAAAGTGAAAACTATATAACCAAACACTGGAGGGCAAGAAAAAATGACAAATAATGAATCTATTAATGAATACTGGAATTCAGAATTTACCTCTAGTGATAAACAATTCTTCCAGAAATGTGCCCGCACCCTGTTAAAGAAAACTTTTATTGTTCGTGACAAAGACGAAGAAAACCGTAAGATGTTTTATTTCGTGTCAAAAAACTCTGATTTCTTTTCTAATTATTTTTCTTTCATGGGTTTTGAAATTTTAGTTCAAAAAGATTCCGGTGTAGTAATGCTTTCAAATATCGTAAATGAAAACATATCGGCATCTGTTGCAGTTAATAGATTCCGATTTAAGAAAATTGAAAGTATTATTCTTTGCTGTTTATGGACTTTACTT
>JAHAZJ010000180.1 GCA_018385315.1 Treponema sp.
CTACTGGTAAAAAAATCCCGGTAATTCTTGGTGCTGGTTCTAACAATACTAAAGATGCTGTTGCATACGTTGAACGTGCAAAGAAAGTTGGTGCAGATGCCGCTTTGGTAGTAACACCTTACTATAATAAGCCTTCAAAAGAAGGTATTTATCAGCATTTTGCTGCAGTTGCAAAAGTTGGTATTCCAATCATCGTTTATAACATTGCTGGTCGTACAGGATTAAATATTCCTACAGATTTGTTGGCTCGCATTGCTGAACTTCCAAATATTGCCGGAGTAAAAGAAGCTTCTGGTTCAGTTGCTCAGATGATGGAAGTAATTGGTCAGATTAAAAATAAGAAACCTGATTTTGCAGTTCTTTCTGGTGATGACGGTTTGACACTTCCTTTAATGGCTGCTGGTGGAGACGGAATTATTTCTGTTGCTTCTAACATGATTCCAAAATTGATGCACGAATTAGCACAGGCTTGTTTGGAGAGCGATTATGCAAAAGCTCGCGAAATCCACTACCGCTTGGCTCCATTCTTTAAGGCTGAATTCTGTGATGGAAACCCAAGTTCTATTAAATATGCAATGAACTTTAAGGGAATGCCAGCCGGTGCTTTAAGATTGCCATTAGTAGAAGTTACAGACGCTGCGAAAAAAACAATTGAAGCTGCTATTAAAGAGTGTAATCTTTAGTTAGAAAATTAGATGTCACACGGATTCGAAAAATCTAACGATTTTTCATTTACAAAAAAGAGACACCGTTAGGTGGCTCGAATCCGTGTGATGATAAAAAAAAGGAAAGTTTTGATGATAGATTTGCATTGTCACCTGGATGGAAGTATTACACTAGACATCGCTAAAAAGCTTGGCGCTCTACAGAATATTGAACTGCCGGCTAAAAGTGATGAAGCATTGCTTAAAAAACTTTCTGTTCCAGAGGATTGCGAAAGTCTTAACGATTTTTTACAGTGCTTTGGACTTCCTTTGCGACTCCTTCAAACTAAAGAAGGAATTGCAGAAGCTGTAAGACTGGTTCAGGAGGATGCAAAAGACCAGGGAATTGAGTACCTGGAAATCCGCTTTGCTCCACAGTTGCATCAGATAAACGGACTTTCTCAGAAGGAAGTTATTTCTGCCGCACTGGAAGGCTTGAAGCAGTCTGATTTACATACAAACTTAATTTTGTGCTTAATGCGCAGTGACCATAATCAGGATGAAAATCTTGAAACTGTAAAGCTTGCTAAAAAGTTTTTAGCTAAAGATAACGGTGTTGTTGCTATTGACCTTGCAGGTGCCGAAGGTCTTTTTAAAACTAAGGATTTTGAAAAAGAGTTTACTATGGCAAAGGAAGCCGGAGTACCTTTTACAATTCACGCAGGGGAAGCGGATGGTGCTGAAAGTGTATGGTCTGCAATTAAGTTTGGTGCAAAAAGAATTGGACACGGAGTTCGGATTTTAGAAGATTCAGAACTTTTGGAATATGTAATTAAAAACAAGATTCCATTAGAAATGTGTCCTAATTCGAACAGGCAGACAAAGGCAGTTAGTGATATGTCTACCTATCCTTTAAGAAAATATCTTGAAGCTGGAGTGAAGGTAACAATCAACACTGATGATCCTGCAATCTGCCGAACAAATCTTCAGAAAGAATACGACTACATCCAGAAGATGTACGGAATTACTGAAGATGAAAAGAAACAATTATTACTTAATGCTGTGGATGCAGCGTTCTGTAGTGATGAATATAAAGATTTATTAAGAAATAAAATTGAAAAACCCTTCTAATATATTTGGAGCGGGTTTTTAGGGCAGAGCCCTAAATGCTGCAAGGAAAGGAAGAGGGTTTGGGGGAAGGAAAAACTGTGCTTGCGACTAGCTGGTTGTCCTTCCCCCAAGTAAAGGGGGTTCCAAGGGGAACTCCCCTTGGAGGTAATATTATGGCTGGAAAAATTAAAGTTGGTGTATTAGGCGCTACAGGTATGGTTGGACAGCGTTACATCAAATTGTTGGAAGATCATCCTTGGTTTGAGGTAACTTATGTTGCAGCATCTCCACGTTCTGCTGGTCAGTTGTACAAAGATGCAGTTGCAAACCGCTGGCTTATTGGTGCTGAAATCCCTAGCGGTGTTCAGAATTTAATGGTAGAAGATGCAAACTTAGCTGAAAAAGCAATTGGTAAATGTCAGTTTGTATTCTCTGCTTTGGAACTTCCTAAAAAAGAAGATATTAAAAATCTTGAAGCGGCTTATGCGGCAGAAGGTATTCCAGTAGTATCTAACGCTTCTGCTAACCGATGGACAGAAGATGTTCCAATGTTAGTTCCAGAAATCAACTATTCACACCTTGATGTAATTGCTGATCAGAAAAAACATCACGGATGGGACAAAGGTTTTATTGCTGTAAAACCAAACTGTTCTTTGCAGACATACATGATGCCAATTCACGCTCTTATTCAGGCTGGTTACGAAATTAAGAGAATGGTTGTAACAACACTCCAGGCTACTTCTGGTGCCGGATACCCAGGTGTTCCATCCTTCGATATGATTGATAACATTGTTCCATTTATTGGTGGTGAAGAAGAAAAGACAGAAAAAGAATGTCTTAAGATTCTTGGTACTGTAAAAGACGGAAAAATTGAAAATGCTGCAGGTCCAATCGTTTCTTCAACATGTACACGTGTTCCTGTAATTGACGGACACACAGCTTGTGTTTCTTTGGAATTTGGTGACAAAAAACCTAGTATGGAAGAAATCGAAAAAATCTGGACATCATACACATCAGTTCCACAGGAATTAAAGTTGCCTTCTGCTCCAGAACATCCAATTGTTGTTCGCCATGAAGAAAACCGTCCACAGCCACGCCGTGACCGTGAAACTGAAAAAGGTATGGCTTGTGTAATTGGTCGTCTCCGTCCTTGTAACGTATTTGATATTAAATTCGTTGCTTTGAGCCACAACACAAAACGGGGTGCTGCTCTTGGTGGTATCTTGAATGCTGAACTTTTGAAAGCAAAAGGTTTCTTCGATAACCTGTAGGAATTTCGCGAGTTTCGCAAAGCGAAACTCGTTGAGCAGATACGAAGTGGCTGCGACATAATCTGTAGGAAATAACAGATGTCATTCCGACCGTAGTGGAGGAATCTAATAGAAGGTGGTTTCTTAATTGGAGCCACCTTTTTTTAACATTATTCATGTTATTATAAAAAAACATTAAATCAAGATACAAGCAGATAAAAAATGAAACTCGAACAATTTGATTTTAAATATATGCCGGCTTTGGTAGAGCGAGTTTATAATTTATGGACACCACCACAGGCTGAAGAAAAATTCAGATGGATTTATGCAGAGTCCATTATCAGACAGGATATGCATGCCAACAACATGCAGTTTCAACTGACAGAAAATGGACAGATTATGGCTATAGCTTGTGCTTCAAGAAAAGGTGAAAAAAACAGTGCTGGGCCTTGGTGGAATGAACAGTTTTCAAAATTAAGTGATGAGCAGAAAATTTCATTCAATATGGGCCGGGAATATATTGCCTATATGGACAAAAAAACTTTTGCCTTTATGAATGAAAATGATGTAAAACTTGATATGTTTATCAGTACCAAAAAAGGCTGGGGAAAGAAACTTCTTGATAAAGCTATTTCATTTTTTAAGCAGGCTGGTTTTGAGAATCTGTTTTTGTGGACTGATGAAGAGTGCAATGTAGACTGGTATATCAATCATAATTATGAACTGGTAAATGAAGATATTTACGAACTTTTTTCATCGGAAGAAGATTATAAAACCTATGTTTTTAAGATGAAACTGGAGTAGGGACTTTTTATGAACAAAGATTGGTCAAATCAAAATAAAGAATTTCAAAAAATTATTTCTAAAGAAGCAACCTTTACTGACGGAACAAAAAAATTACTTGAACTTCGAACATAGCTTTTGAGCAGATTTCTCAGATAGTTCGTGGATATCCAAAAAATGCTTTCTGGCAGTTGCCATTTGCTGGTGTGGAAATAAACATGTAAATTAGTGAACTCTTAAATCAAAAGCCTTTTTTAAATTTCCGTCAAAACCAAGGTTTTCATAAAACTTATGAGCTTCTGTGCGCTTGCAATTGCTTTGTAAAATTACCTTGTAGCAGTTGTGAGACTTTGCATCTTCAATAGCCATTTCTATAACTTTGCGAGCAAGACCTTGTTTGCGGTACGCACTATCTGTAACAACATTTTCCAGAAAGCAGATAGAGCGGCCGTGAGCAGTAAGATTTGGAATAATCATTGTAAAACAGGTAGAAACAACTCTGTCCCCATTGGCAGTATCAACTGCACCAAAATATTTTATGTTGGGGTTTTTAGAAATTTCTTCCCAAATTGGAATGGAACTTTCTGTAGTTAAACCCTTATTGTTTTCATCTAGTTGAACATAAAGCTCCAAAAGCGAAGGTAAATCCTTTTGTGTAAGCTGACGAAATTCTATTTTTGAAATATCCATTGTAATCTCCGGTCTTATAAAACTTTTTCCATTAAAGCAAAACGACCCTTACGCCAGTCTGCATAACCAACAATTTTATATCCTAGTTTTTCATACATTTTCAGCGAATAAGGATTCTGGGTAAAACAGTCTAACTTAATGGCTTTTACTTCTTGGGGTTTTACCAGTTCTTCAATCATAAGGCAAGTTTTTTGTCCCACTCCCTGATTCTGAAATTCTGGATTTACACACAAACGATGAATCACAACATAATCGTCCCCGGTATAACTCCAGGTTCCATTTTTGTACTCTTCGTCGCAATCCTTGTTTAAAACAAAACAGGCTGCTGCTTTTTCTTCAATTTCTACTATACATAACTGATTATTTTGGGCATCGGCAATAAAATCTTCTTGGGTTGGGTAAATTTCATCCCATTGGAAAATTCCTTGAGAAATCATTTTAGAAATAGCTGCTTTTACAAAAGTAAAGATAGCAGGAACGTCGGAAACAGAAACTTTTTTAATCTTCATAGAAAAAAAATTATCATCTCTGACTGGAAAAATCAATTGCTCAGTTTGCTGATGAATTTGTACTTTCCGCAGAAATGCTTAATTCTCGTCTTGAAGTGATATCCAGTTTTTCAAAAATTGTTGCCATGTGGCGTTTTACTGTTTCTGTACTTATAAACAGTTCCTCTGCAATTTGAGCATTGGTATAACCTTTTGCCGCAAGCCGTGCAACTTCTGCTTCCCTTCGAGAGAGTTTAGAAAAATACGACGAGTCAAGGCTCCCTTGACCTAGAGCCTGTTCCACTTAAAACTGCGTACTTAGAAATCCACTGCAAAAAATCAGTTTTAACACGAGAATGATTTTCCTGTTGTAAGGCAGTTATAATTAAAAAAAATGCAATTCCACCACAAACTAAGATTAACTCAAAAATCATAAAAAAACCTTAGTCAGCAAGTCTTGAAAGTTTTGATTCCACTGGCAGCATAACAAGATTGAACAAAAGACCGTAAATCAGAGGAACACTGGCAACTGCAAAATTAATTCCAAGCATACTTCTATCTTCCAGATAAAACAGCATTCCAATATATCCGCAAACTGCACACATAATTCCTTCCAGCAAAAACAGCAATCGCAATGTTTCAACGGCATTTACAGAAATAGCCTTTTTAGTAACAGAGATTTTTTCATTTCTAATACTAATTTTAAGGGCAGCAAAAAAGTTTTTAAAGTTTCCTGAAATTGTCAGAAGCAAAAAAGTTGGAATAAAAATATAGACAAGTCCTGGAATATCTCGCATGTAATAAATACTTAAAGGCTCCGAGAGGCTTTCATTTCTTATATCGTGATAAATAATAAAAAGATACACTCCAGCAATTAAGGCAATACAAATCAAAATTTTTGAAACTTGTAAGAAAATTTCCTTTTCTGTAAGCCGTTGTGGTTTTTTTTCACTTGGCTCTGGTTCTGCCATAAAAGCAATGATTTTGGCTTTCAACTTTCCTTTTATAGTAATCATAATTAATCCAAAGAATGCAAAATTAAAAACTGCATACATTACTGCCGCAAGATTAAACCCCAAAGTCTGAGTGTTTTCAAAGTTCAAATAAAAATAAATACTGCTAATAAGAAGATAAAATAAACAAATATATAGAAGACTTTTAAAAGCAAATGAAAGGGATAGTTCCATATCCTTTAAATCCTTAAGACCATAATTTCTAAACTTTTTAGGTCCATCAAGAACTCTTAAAAAAGCCTTTCTATGTCCTGCTAAAATAATCATAATTGCAAGAATCAGAAGAAGTCCTGGAAAAAAAGATGTATTAACAATATTCCATATTATTCCGCCACTAGTGAGACTGCAAATAGTTGCCGTTGCTCCAGCCAAAATAAAAGATAATGTATATTCAATAAGCATAAACACCTCGAAAAATAATTTGTTGCGGCCACAACTGGTTTAATTATCTGCCCAAGCTCACGTAAAAACAAGTGTGTAAAAGTTGTAATTTTGGGGTTATTTTACAAAAAGTATATATTTATTGTCAATACTGAATTCTTTTGTTGTCAATTTTAATTTTTTATGCTATATTAAAATCATGAAAGAAATCCTTATTAAATTACGCGAAAAAAATCGCTATACACAAACTGCAATGGCTAAACTTCTGGACGTTTCCAGACAGTCTTATATGAAATATGAAACAGGTGAAGTTGAGCCTCCTGTAGAAGTAATCCGCAAACTTCAGAAAATCTACAATGTTCCTTATGATGTTTTAATAGATAATAAAGTTGATTTTGTAGATTCGATTGAAAATGGCGAACATAAACCTGTTACTTACGGTAGTGGAAATTCTTATAGTTCTTTGGAGGCAGCTTCTCCCTCACCTGCCTATGGACCTTCTAGAACTTCTACTATGGAAGCGGCTAAAAATACAATTCAAAATTCCTCATTAGAAGAATTTGCTACAATGCTATTTTCAGTAGCTTCATCCCTCCAAAATGCAAATCTTACCCTGGAAGAAAAACTCACCAAATTTGAAGTTTACGCAAAACTGGCTGAAGTTCAAATGGACATTGCCAATGGGGATAAGGGAACGGATGCTTTTGAGTTTCTTGAAAGTTTGAGAAAGAAATAATTATTTAAGGAGGGAATTTTGAAATATAAAGTTGATATTTTTACTCAGGCAAAACTTGATTTAAGACGCATTGTAAATTATTGGGAAAATGTATTAGAAGTTTCTTCAAATCCATTGATTGATGATTATGAGGCAGCTGTTTTGAAATTATCTGATTTCCCCCTTGCCCACCATCAACCTAGCGATCCTACTTTAAAGGCAAAAGGTTATAGAATCTGTCCTGTTCGTAATTATTATATTTTTTTATGTTGTAGAAGACGATATTGTGCAAATCCATCGGGTTTTATATAACAAAATGGATTTTACAAAACTTTTTTAGGAGAAAATTAATGCACTTTGGTTTTTCATATGTTGGGTTAGCTTTTATTTTAATGCTCATGATTCCAAATTTAGTCTGGACAAAAAATCAGCCTAAGGATTATGAAAATTATGCAAAAAATGAAAATAAGGTTCTTGGCCTTTTTGAACGTATTGGAGAAGCCTTGGTTACCGGTTTGCTTTTGATTTTTTCTGATTTCAATTTTCACGGATTTACCTGGTGGAGTTTGTGGCTTTTAGCATCATTTATTTTGATGATTTTGTATGAAATCTACTGGATCCGCTATTTTAAAAGTGAAAAAACAATGAAAGATTTTTACAGAAGTATTTTGGGAATCCCTGTAGCTGGAGCCACACTTCCAGTTTTAGCCAGCGGAATGATTGCGGTTTATGGGAAGAATCCATTTTTAGGAGCAGCCACAATTATTTTAGGAATCGGTCACATTGGCATTCACTTGGGACATAAAAAGGAAGCACAAATTGCAGACTGAACATTTGTTTGAATTAACCTACATCATTCTGGAACGTAAAATTGTAACTGCCGCTGAAATGGCAAAACATTTTGGCGTTTCCATAAGAACAATTTACCGATGGGTAGATGCATTGAATCTTGCAGGAGTGCCGGTTGTAACTACAAAAGGCAAGGGCGGCGGAATTCAACTGGCAGAAAAATATACTTTAGACAAAGCAATTCTTACGGAAGATGAAAAACAGGAAATTCTTTCAAGTGTGCAAGCCCTTCAGACTTTAAGTGTTGGCGCGGGCTCTACGGCATCCCTTGGTGCAATATCAAAACTTAAGGCAATAACTTCTGCCAATGCAGACTGGATTAAAGTAGATTTTGCAACATGGAATCCTGAACAAAACGAAATTAAAGAAACATTCAAAAATCTAAAATGGGCAATCTTAAACCGTCGGCAAGTTAGCTTTGAATATTTTTCTGGAAGCAGCGAAAATTCTTTGCGCCATGTAGATCCATGGAAAATTATTTTCCGAGGGCAGGCCTGGTATTTGTATAGCTTTTGCAAAACCCGTAATGCTCCCCGCTATTTTAAACTGAGCCGAATCCGCAATTTTCAGATTTTAAAAGATGAAATCTCTGTGGAAGAAAAGGATTTTCCAGAAGAAGAAAACAAAGGTGATTATGGTGGAGATAGAATCACAAACTTTATGCAGCTGAAAGTTCGTGTTGCAGATTCTGAAGTTTACAGAATTTTAGATGAATACAAAGTTGAATCGATAGAAGAAACTGATGATAAAACAAAAATTCTGACTTTGGATGTTCCAGACATATACTGGATAAAAAGCTGGATTCTAAGTTTTGGTTCGTCAATGCAAGTACTGGAACCCGAAAAGTTACGGCTTGAAATTAATGCCGAAATTAAGAAAATGCACAAGGGCATGGAACAACGAGGGCTTTAGCCCGAGAAGACCGGAGCGACGATGCGAACATCTGTGAGCTGAGGAGAGAGGACTTAGAGCGTTAGCGAAGTGTGGAACGCCCGGTTTTTGCGAAGCAAAAATGTGTCTATAATATGACATACTATTGTCATATTATAGACACTATAATCAAATTAGTATTATGATAGAAAACGAATTGATAAAAAACTTGGACAAAGTTCACACCACAGAAATGGGAATTGATCGAATCAAAAAAAATCTTTTGCTTGAATGTGATGATGTTGTGATCTGGTGTAAAAAGCAGATAAAACTCGCTGGCAAGCAGAAAGGGAAAAAAATTTCCCGTAAAGGCAAAAACTGGTATGTGGATATTGGATGTGGCATCATTACTGTAAATGCTTACAGTTACACAATTATTACCGCCCATAAAAAGTAAAATGCAGCGACCTGATTTTGATAATATAAAAACTTTTGAAGAATTCTCCAAATACTACTGGTACAGAGATGAGCTTATAAAAATCTGTAAGGCTCATGGGCTTGGAACACCCAGCGGAAAAATTGAATTGAACAAGGTGATTGAAAAATACTTTTGCGGGGAGATTGTGCTGCCGGTAAAAAAGCCCGTTGTAAAGAGGAGCTGTAAAAAAACTGTTAATGAACTGACTCTAAGCACAGGGATTATTGAATGTGGTTTTACTTTTGGCCCAAAGTTTCGTGCGTTTTTTGAAACTCAGACTGGAATAAAGCCCTTCAAATTCAACGTAGATATGGTGGCAACTGTAAAGGCGGTGAAGGAAACTAATGATGAAGATTTTACTTTGGGAGATTTGCTGGATATTTATTATGGAAAGAAAACCTATGCAAAGTATGATAAGTCGGCATTACAATGGAATAAGTTTCTGAAAGATTTCTGCGCCGATGAACAGAATGCAGATTGCAAAGATAAATTAAAGGCCGCCGCCGAGTGGTGGAAAATTGTACGGGAATCAGATTTGCCAAAGGTATACAGGAGGTCATGAATGCCATTTGATTTTAAGAAAGAGTTTAAGGAATTTTTATTTACCAAAGAATAAACCTGAAATTGTGCAGATACCAGAAATGAAGTTCCTGACAGTACGAGGAATGGGCGACCCGAATGTGGAAGGCGGTGACTACCAGACTGCACTGGGACTTTTGTATGCCGTTGCTTACACTCTTAAAAGGAGTTACAAAACTGAGTACCAGATTTTGTAGGGAAAAAGGATTTTGAATGGGCACTTCATACTGCCAGTAAAAAGAAACACATTGATTGTTCTGTTCTTGAATCAAAGGTAGAATTTTTGACTATAGAAGAAGGTCTTTGTGTTCAGATGATGCACCATGGTCCTTATAATGATGAGCCCGCTTCTGTTGAACTTATGCACAAATATATTGAAGAAAATGGATATACACTGGATTTTTCAGAGAAACGGTTGCATCACGAAATATATCTTTCTGATCCAAGGAAAACTTTACCAGAGAAAAATCGGTGTATAATAAGACATCCTGTAAAAAAATATAGTTAGCAGAAATTATGGTTACAACGGAACCTCAAAAAGGAGAAAAAAATATGCCACGACCACAAACAAAAGAAGATTTGATTAAAGTTTCGGAAGAAAACTTTGCCTCTTTAAATAAACTGATTAACGAGCTTACAGAAAAAGAAATTAACACTCCTTTTGATTTTTCTGACAGTCCAAGTAAAAAGGAACAGCACTGGGCTCGTGACAAAAATGTTCGGGATGTGCTGGTTCACCTTTACGAATGGCATTTGCTTGGAATTAAGTTTATAGAAAATAATAAGGAAACCGGGAAAAACATTGCCTTTTTACCAGAGCCTTATACTTTCAAAAACTACGGCCTCATGAATATAGAAATCTGGAAGAAGCATCAGGGGACAAGCCTGGAAGAAGCCCGAACAATGGTGACAGAGTCACATAATAAGTTGATGGATATTGTTGCCAGTCTTTCTAACGAAGAACTTTTTACTCGCGGTTATTTTACCTGGACAGGAAACAATGCTCTTGGTAGTTATATGGCAAGTAACCTTTCCAGCCATTACGATTGGGCAATTAAGAAAATCAAGGCTCACAAAAAAAACTGCCAGAAGTAAGACTCCACTATGCATTTTGTAAACGCTAAATCAATTTTATCGCCACAAAACGGAATGAATCTCTACAGAGGCTGCACCCACGGTTGCATTTATTGCGACAGCCGCAGTTTGTGTTACCACAATCCAATTCCTTTTGAAGATATTGAAGTAAAACAAAATGCACTGGAACTTTTAGAAAATCGCCTCCGCTGCAAACGGGAAAAATGCATGATTGGAACAGGTGCCATGTGCGACCCATACATGCATTGCGAAAAAGACCTCCGCCTCACCCGCCGCTGTCTGGAAATAATTGACCACTACGGCTTTGGCCTTGCAATCCAAACTAAGTCTGACCTTATTATGCGGGACATCGATCTTTTAGAAAGTATCAACAAAAAATCAAAATGCGTTGTACAAATGACTCTTACCACCTACGACGAAGCCCTATGTCGCAAAATTGAACCTAATGTCTGCACAACTCATCGCCGCTATGAAGTTTTGAAGGAGATGCAGGCTAGGGGAATTCCTACTATCGTTTGGATGACTCCTGACCTGCCATTTATAAACGATACAGAAGAAAACCTCAAAGGAATCCTTGGATACTGTAAGGATGCCGGAGTAAAAGGAATTATAAAATTTGGCTTTGGTGTAACTCTGCGTGAAGGGGACAGAGAATATTTGTACAAATGTTTTGACCGTGATTTTTCAGGGATGAAAGAACGGTATCAGAAAACTTTTGGTTACGCATATCAGGTAAATAGTCCTAACCACTGGCAACTGTGGAAAATATTTTCAAACTTTTGCCGGGAAAATCAGCTTTTGGTGGATAATCAGTGCTTTGAATATATGCATGAATTTCCTAAAAAAGAGGAATACCAGCCTGTTCAGGGTGAACTGGAATTTTAAGATTTTTCTTGCAAATCATTTTAAATCAAACTAATCTTTCTTGTATGAATTATTACGAACTTATTTTTAAGAGAAAGTCTTTTCACCTTTTTAGAGGAACAGATGGAAAAATTTCAGAAGCAGAATTACAGCAGCTGGAAGATTTTATAAAAACAGTAAAACCCTTGGATACTGAAATCAAAACAAAAATCAGAATTGTGAAAGAAAGCGAAACTACCTGTAAACGTGGAGCTGAATACTGTATTGAATTTTACAGCGAGGTTAAGGCGAATTATCTTCGCAATATTGGCTACATTGGTGAACAGATTGATTTGTATCTGGCAGACAAAAACATTGGTGCTTTGTGGTTCGGAATTGGAAAGCCTGATCAGAGTGAAGTTGAAGGGCTTAAGCATGTGATTATGATTGCCATTGCGAAAATGCCGGAAGCTTCTTTTAGAAAGGATATGTTCAAATCTAAGCGAAAGCCGCTGGAAGAAATATGGAAAGGTGAAGTTCTTCCTTTTTCTAATATTGTGCGTTTTGCTCCAAGTGCCTGCAACACTCAGCCTTGGATTGTAGAAAATAAGGGAACTGAACTGGAAGTTTACCGTTTTAAGAAGCCTGGAAAGCGGGGGATTATGCCTGCAGAAAAGGTTCGTTTTTATAATCGTATTGATATAGGAATTTTTCTGTTTTTCCTTGAAGTTTGTCTGGAACAGGCCGGCTGCGCTGTGAATGGTACTCAGTTTTTTGAAGATGAGCCGGATGAAATAGAAAAAGTTCTGGTGGCGAGATATAGTTTGTAAAAAAAATGTGATATTATAAATCGGCATCTTTGCTTTTTCCCAAACTATAATCATAATTGCTATTGGTTTCTTTTTTATGCGAAAAGGCATTGTTACTTCTTCTGCTAAAAGTGTTCTAAACACTTTTAACTTTTCCAATGATTTTTGTGATAAAGATGACATATCATCTAAAATATTATAAAATTAACTTATGAAATTTCTTCCAATTATTGAATTAGAAACAGAAAAAGATGCAAAAACTCTCAAAGTGGAATACAAGGCTGCAAGACAGTTTGGTAAAGTTGCTTTGGGAAGCGAAAACTTTTTTTATAAAGATAAGTTTAAGGTTAGATACATTCCTTTTGCAAACGTTTACAGAGCTTTTAGAAGAGTTCAGTGCGTAAATATGAAAATGTGTTGTGCTGGTGGACAGTTGCAGCTGCAGAATATTGTACTTTGTTCAAAGAAAAATGATGAACTTTGTATGGTAGATCTCCCAGATGAAAGATCTGCTTTGGCTCTTTTTGAAGAAATTGAAAAAAATCATCCTGAAATCAAAATCGGAATGAAAAAATAAATCCTTCGTATAAATCGTCAAAATTATTTGTCAAACATCATAAGTTTTATTATATTTGATGTTATGACAGATAATAATGACGAAAAAATCATCTCTATTGTACCTGCCGAACAAACTCTGCCAGATACATTAATGTTAATTCCACTTTCGGGACGCCCTGTATTTCCAGGCATTTTTACACCTCTTATGATTAATGCTCCCGAAGATATTAAAATAATTGAAAAAGCCAATGAACAGGATAGTTACATTGGTATTGTTATGCTTAAAAATGAGGCCGACACGCCTTCTGTAAACAATTTGTATCGAGTAGGAACTGCCGCTCGAATTATCAAAAAAGTTAATCTTCCTGATGGTGGAATCAATATTTTTATTTCCACAGTAAAAAGATTCCGAATTAGAAAAACCTTACATTTAAATGCTCCAATGGCCGCTGCTGTTGAATATCTTGATGATGAAGAATCAGATACTTTTGAAGTAAAAGCTCTTACTCGTGCCTTAATCAGCGAAATGAAAGAGGTTAGTGAAAATAATCCTTTGTTCTCTGAAGAAATGAGAATGAACATGGTAAACATTGATAACCCTGGAAAAATTGCTGATTTTATTGCTTCTATTTTGAATGTTGAAAAAGAAGAGCAACAGACAATTCTTGAAACTATAAATGTACGCCAGAGAATGGAAAAAGTTCTTGTATTTATTAAGAAAGAACAGGAGCTGCTCAAAGTACAGAAAAAAATTCAAAGTGAAATCAACGAAAAAGTTGAAAAGAATCAGCGAGAATATTTTCTTCGGGAAGAAATGCGTTCTATACAGGAAGAACTGGGAGAAAATGCGGCTGGAAATGCTACAGAGTATCAGAAATTTAAAACAAAAATAGAAGAATTTCAGTTTAGTGGAGAAATTAAAGAAACTGTTGAAAGTGAACTGGAAAAATTTGCTTTGATGGATCCTAACTCTTCTGAATACATGGGCACAAGAAACTTTTTGGAATTGGTTTGTCAGCTACCATGGAATCAGAAGCCTTCTGTAGATTTTAATATGAAAAAGGCTGCAGAAATTCTGGAAGAGGATCACTTTGGTCTTGATGAAGTTAAAAAGCGAATTGTGGAATATCTGGCTGTTCGTAAAATGAAGCAGGATTCTAAAGGTTCTATTATTCTTTTGGTGGGACCTCCTGGAGTTGGTAAAACTTCTGTTGGGAAATCTATTGCAAATGCAATGGGAAAACCATTCTATCGCTTTAGTGTTGGTGGTATGCGGGATGAAGCTGAAATTAAAGGTCACCGCAGAACATACATTGGTGCTATGCCTGGAAAAATTATACAGGGCTTAAAAATTACAAAAGATATTTCTCCTGTTTTCATGATAGATGAAATTGATAAAATGGGTTCTTCTCATAATGGAGATCCTGCTTCTGCTTTGCTGGAAGTATTGGATCCGGAGCAGAATGTTAATTTCCGTGATAATTATCTTGATTTACCTTTTGATATCAGTAATGTAGTTTTTATTTTGACTGCAAACGCCCTGGATACAATTCCTGGTCCTTTAAGAGACCGGGCGGAAATTATTCAGTTGAGCGGTTATATCGATCAGGAAAAACTGGAAATTGCAAAAAAATATCTTATTCCTAAAAATCTTGAAAAAAATGGTTTGAAAAAGAATCAGGTAAAATATACAAAAGCGGCTTTACTTACAATTGCTCAGAAATATGCCCGGGAATCTGGTGTTCGAAACTATGAAAAATGCCTGGACAAGATTCACAGAAAGATTGTTACAGAAATCATAACCGCTCAGGCAATGGCAAAAGAAGGTGAAGAGGTAAAAACTTCTTATTCAATTGATTCTGATGATTTGTATAAATATCTTGGAAAACCTGTTTTCGATGAGTCAGAAATTAAAACTGCAAAAGTTCCTGGAACTGCAATTGGTCTTGCCTGGACAAGCATGGGCGGAGATACTTTATTGATTGAATCAACTTCATTTGCAGGAAAGGGTGGACTTATTCTTACAGGACAAATGGGCGATGTTATGAAGGAATCCAGCCAGATTGCTTTTAACTGGGCAAGAAAATTTGTTTTGGATAGAGGACTTAAGAAAACAAAATGGTTTGATGAAAACATTGTTCATCTTCATATTCCAGAAGGCGCTACTCCAAAAGATGGACCTAGTGCTGGAATTACCATGGCAACAACTTTTGTTTCATTGTTTACAGGAAAGAAAATCAAACCAAATTTAGCAATGACGGGGGAACTTTCTCTTACAGGGCAGGTTTTGCCAATTGGTGGACTTAGAGAAAAAACTGTTGCGGCCAAGAGAAATAAAATCAAAACTATTATTATTCCAAAAGCAAATGAGCGGGATTTGGAAGAGATTCCAGAAAATGTAAAAGCAGGTATTAAGTTTGTGCCTGTTAGCCATGTAATGGAAGTAATGGAAGAGGCTTTGAAAATTAAGAATTGAGGCTAGAGATTTATATGAAAAAAAGTAAAGAACTATTGGTATTGTTTTTTACTTTATTTTCAGAAATTGATTTAAACAGCGGGTTTTAGGGCGGCATCCCTAGGCGAAGGGGTGGCGGAAGACAGCTTGCTGGCTGGAGACAGGGGAAGGCTTTCCCCTATCGATTCTAAATTATGCTATTCGTCTTTTTCTTTAGACAACATTATGTTTGTCAAAATACCAAGAATCAAAGCACATGCTACAGTTCTGATTTCAACTTTACCAAAACTAACAACCATTCCACCTACACCTATAATAAAGATAACTGATGCTACGAAGAGGTTGCGGTTTTTGTTCAAATCTACTTTCTGGAACATCTTGAAGCCAGATATAGCAATGAAACCGTAAAGTGCGATACAAACGCCACCCATTACACAAGAAGGAATTGTTTCAAGAAATGCTACAAGTGGAGTGAGTAAACTGAAGATAACACAAAGTACAGCACAGAACCAGATTGTAATTGTAGAAGCATTACGAGTAATAGCTACACAACCAATTGATTCACCATATGTTGTATTTGGACATCCACCAAAGAGTGTAGAAACCATTGTTCCAACACCGTCTCCAAGGAGTGTGCGTGTAAGTCCTGGTTCTTTAAGAAGATCTGTACCAATAATAGATGAAAGGTTTTTGTGGTCAGCAAGGTGTTCTGCAAATACTACAAATGCAACTGGAACATATGCTGCAAAAAGTGTAAGGAGATAAGAACCTGTAATTCCTTTAAGACCAGCTGTTCCTCCCAAAATGAATGTAAACTTTGGAAGAGAGATGTAAGCAGAAACTGACTTCCAGTTAAGGCTTGTAAGTGCTGAGTAGTTGATTACGATTAAAGAAGGATTCTTTGTTGCATAACCGATGATTGCAAATACAGAAGCAAGTGCATAGCCAGCAAGAATACCAATGATAAAAGGAATCAAACGACCGATTTTTTTAGAATATGTAGAACAAAGCATTGTTACTGCAAGTGTTACAAGTCCACAAATAAGTGCTACATAAACACTTCCACCTTCAACACTGGATTTCATCAAATCGCCAACAGCATTTCCAGAAAGGCTTAAACCAATGATTGAAACTGTTGGACCGATGATTACAGGAGGCATAAGTTTATCAATCCATGCTGTACCACATGCTTTTACGATTACTGCAATAATTACATAAACAAGACCTGCCATTACAGCACCAATAATTAAACCCCAGTAGCCAGCTGCCAAAGAAGCTGCACCACCGAAAGCACTGAACATTGAGCCTATAAAAGCAAAAGAGCTTCCCAGGAAAACTGGAGAAGCACTTTTTGTAAAGAGCAAATAAATAAATGTACCAACGCCTGCACCAAATAATGCAGCTGAAGCAGAAAGACCATTTCCTACAATAGCAGGAACGGCAATTGTAGCAGCCATAATAGCCAAAAGCTGCTGAATGGCAAACAATACTGTTTTACCAAAACTTGGTTTGTCTTTGATTCCGTAAATCAAATTCATTTTTAAACTCCTTTGAGATTGTTTTTTCCATTATAAACCTGAGTGAATTAGTTTTCAATGTTTGATATAATATTATAGAAATATGAAGCGGTTGTTTGTTTTATTTCTTATATTCATGACAGTAAATATCTATTCGCAAGAATTTGGGACAGATGAAAATGATGATAATTATGAAGAATTTGAATTAGTTTTTGCATTTGAAACTCCTCTTGCTTTAACATATGGAATGATAAATGGCTCTGATATAGATTGCAGTCCAGGTGCTGTTTCACATTGTTCCCCTGCCGGTTGTTTTTTTCAGGGACTTCTTGGCTTCATTTTTTGTGCAGAACCCGTTTATTACTATAAAGAAAATGAACATTTTTTTGGAATAGCAAATTCTGTACTGTGGCAGCAGAGCTGGGTAAAAGATTATTTTTATATAGGATATATTTTGTCAGGTTCATTTGATTTATGCGCAAATTCTAATGCTTTTAAAGTAGGTGCCAAAATAGATCTGGATCTGGTGCTGGGTTATGATTGCTTTTTAATTTACAGCGGTTTTTTATTTGGAACTCTTGGTGATTTTATGTATGCAGCCCCAACTTTTGGAATAGAATTAAGCGGTGGTTTAGGTGATGAATTTGTAATTGTAGCCACATATACTGAAGGAACAATTTTTAACTATCCTATTAGACGTATTTCCGCAGGGTGTAGATTCCGTATTGAAGGATAAATACTTTGGTTTCGGAAAGTTTTATAAACATTAATTATTACAGTCAAAATATAATCTGCACTTATCTGCGTAATCTGCGGAAGATAAAAATTACTTATTTCCTCTTAAATTCAAATTTTTCTTCGACATATTCATTGAAAAACGTCATTATTTTCTATATACTCGTTTCTAGTATCATGGGAAAAAATTTTAATTTTTTTTCGGATATTAATTACAGGGTTATATTATCGCGGAGGATATATATATGACAATTAGTGAGATGCTGATTCAGAGTGCTCTTCTGACTGCGCTTGGTATGTGTGTTGTATTTGGTTTCATCATCATAATGATAATATGTATGAAACTTTTACATCTCGTAGTTCATGCTTTAAAACTTGATAAAGAAGAACCTAAACAGACTGTAAGTACTTCGGCTCCTGCTGCCAGTGCTTCTACTGATAATGGTGCAATTGTTGCTGCCATTGCTGCTGCTATAAAAAATAAAGGTAATAAATAGGGGATAATAATATGTCAAAAGTTGGAATTTCGGAATTGGCAATTCGTGATGCTCACCAGAGTCTTCACGCTACTCGTATGACTACTGCAGATATGCTTCCTGCATGTGGTATGCTTGATAAAATTGGTTATAAATATGTAGAAGGATGGGGTGGAGCTACTTATGACTCTTGTATCCGTTTCTTAAACGAAGATCCATGGGATCGTCTCCGCAAGCTTCACGCAGCAATGCCTAATACAAAAATTATGATGTTGCTTCGTGCTCAGAATCTTCTTGGTTATAAACACTATGCTGATGATGTTGTTGATAAATTCGTAGAAACTGCTGCTAAAAACGGTATCGGTTGCTTCCGTATTTTTGATGCTTGTAATGATCCTCGCAACATGGAACGTGCTACAAAAGCTGCAAAAAAATCTGGCGTTGATGTTCAGATGGCTATTTCTTATGCTGTAACACCATTCCACACAAATGAAAAATATGCTGAACTGGCAAAAACATATGCTGACTTTGGTGCAGATTCTATCTGTATTAAAGATATGTCAGGTCTTCTTAAACCATATGAAGCTTATGATTTAGTTTCAAAAATTAAGAAAGTATGTGATCTTCCAATTGAAATCCACTCACACGCTACAACAGGTCTTTCTGTTGCAACACTTTTAAAAGCTGCTGAAGCTGGTGCTGATATTCTTGATACTGCAATTTCTTCTATGTCTATGGGTACTTCTCACTCTCCAACAGAAACTGTTGTAGAAATGCTTAAAGGTACTGATATGGATACAGGTCTTGATACTGCTGCTCTTCTTGAACTTGCTGCTTACTTCCGCGAAATTCGTACACATTATTCATCACTTGAATCTAAATTCCTGGGAGCTGATACTCGTATTCTTCTTTCTCAGGTACCAGGTGGTATGCTTTCTAACCTTGAATCTCAGCTTAAACAGCAGGGGGCAGGTGACAAGATGGATGCTGTACTTGCAGAACTTCCAAAAGTACACAAGGATGCAGGGTATGTTCCTCTTGTAACTCCAACATCACAGATTGTTGGTACACAGGCTGTTATGAACGTTCTTATGGGACCATACAAAACAATGACACAGGATTTCCGTAATTTGATTACTGGTAAATTCGGTAAACTCCCAACAGATGCAAATCCAGATTTAGTAAAGAAAGCTCTTGAACAGAATGGTATGTCAGAAGTTATGACATGTCGTCCTGCTGATAAAATTGAACCTGAATGGGACAAGATGGTTGAAGAAGCAAAGAAAGCTGGTGGTGATGGTTCTGATGAAGATACTCTCACATACGCAATGTTCCCTAATGTTGCTCCAAAATTCTTTGCTGAAAGAGCTAAAGGTCCAGTTGATGCTGCAAGCACATTTGCTAAGAAGGAAGCTCCTGCAGATGCTCCTGCTTCAACAAATGGTTCTTATACAATTACAGTAAACGGAACTTCATATAACGTTACTACAAACGGTGATAATATTAATGTAAACGGTACTTCATACAATGTAACATTTGGTGCTCCATCTGCTTCTTCTGCTGCTGCACCTGCTGCAACTGTTGTAACAGGTGGTACTGATGTTCCTGCTCCAGTTGCTGGCACAGTTCTTAGACTTGTTGCTGGTGAAGGTGCTCAGGTTAAAAAAGGTGACACAATCCTCATGGTTGAATCTATGAAGATGGAACTTGAAGTAAAAGCTCCAGAAGATGGAAAAATCAGTTTCTGTGTTAAACAGGGGGATCAGATTCAGGCTGGACAGAAAATTGCTGCTCTTGGTGGAACAGTTATGGCTGCACCAGCTCCTGCTGCCGTTTCTACACCTGCTACTCCAGCTCCTGCTCCAGCTGCTTCAAGTGGTGCTGGTACTCCAGTTGCTGCTCCAGTTGCTGGTACTTTGCTTAAATATGCTGTTGCAGAAGGTGCTGCAGTTCAGCCAGATACAACAATCATTATTGTTGAATCTATGAAGATGGAATTGGAAATTAAAGCTGGTGCTGCTGGTAAAGTTCACTTTGTTGCTGCAACAGGTTCACAGATTTCTCAGGGTCAGACATTGGCTGAAATTCAGTAATTTATAATGTGAGATTAGTATGGAAACAGAATTAAATAAGAAAAAGACAAACTTCAAAGTTTTTAGAACAACTATTGTAATTTGTTTTATTGCAGTTCTTCTTTCTGTTGTTGGATGTGGAAAAAGTTCATCTGTTTCTACATCAACAAAATCAAGTTCTGCTGGTACAACAATTATTAAAGGTACAGAAGACTGGAACGGAAAATATGATATTTCTGTAAAAGACTTCTTTGCAAATATTTGGTATAACACTGGTATTTATAAGATTTTCCACAACGAAACTGCTGAAGAAGCTCATGCTGCTGCAATTCAGGCTGAACAGGTTGAAGCTTTGAAACATGCACAGCTTGTACAGGCTGAACAGGATTTGCTTGATCATCCAGTTGAAGGATGGAAAAAATTGGTTATGCTTGCAATTGGTTTCCTTATTGTTTTCCTTGCTGTTGCAAAAGGATTTGAGCCATTGCTTCTTATTCCAATTGGATTTGGTACTATTCTTGTAAATATTCCAGGAGCTGGAATGGGTTCTGCACCAGATGGTATGCTTAACATTATTTACAATGCTGGTGTAGGAAACGAATTCTTCCCAATGCTTATTTTCATGGGTATTGGTGCTATGACAGACTTTGGTCCTCTTATTGCTAACCCTAAGATGGCTTTACTTGGTGGTGCTGCTCAGCTTGGTGTATTTGCAACATTGTTTGGTGTTGCTACATTAAACTTTATTCCTGGTCTTGACTATACAATGAAACAAGCGGCTGCTATTGCTATTATTGGTGGTGCAGATGGTCCTACATCAATTTATGTATCTGCAAAACTTGCTCCAGAAATGATGGCTGTTATTGCCGTAGCTGCTTATTCATACATGGCTCTTGTTCCTATGATTCAGCCTCCTATTATGAAGGCTCTTACATCTAAAAAAGAACGCCAGATTAAAATGAAACAGCTTCGTGTTGTATCAAAAACTGAAAAAACATTGTTCCCATTGATGTTGCTTGTTGTAACAGCATTGCTTTTGCCACCTGCAGCTCCTCTTATTGGTATGCTTGCATTTGGTAACTTTGTAAAACAGTGTGGTGTTGTAGAACGTCTTTCTAAGACAATGGAAAATGAATTGATGAATATCGTTTCTATTCTCCTTTCTCTTGGTGTAGGTTCTCAGATGACTCCAGAAAAAATCATGAACGGTAATTCTCTTGGTATTATTGGTCTTGGTTTGTTGGCATTCTGTATTGCTACTGCTGGTGGATTGATTATGGCTAAGA
>JAHAZJ010000182.1 GCA_018385315.1 Treponema sp.
GATGCTGCATATGGAAAATAGAGTGTGCAAGTTTTGCTTGCAAAACTCAGTATGCTTATATATATTTTTTCTAGAGAAGTCC
This sequence comes from Treponema sp., assembly GCA_018385315.1. GTDB lineage: Bacteria > Spirochaetota > Spirochaetia > Treponematales > Treponemataceae > Treponema_D. The sequence continues at coordinate 83 of JAHAZJ010000182.1, forward strand.
GTGTTTCTTATTTTTCAGTTGGATTGGAGGAGGAAGGGGTGCACAACAAATCTGTTCAACTTTTGCAGGAAGTTCGTGCATTTCTTCTTTTGTCATTCCTCTTGTTACAATAGGATCATGAATGGTGATTGTAACATTTCCTTTCTGAAGTTTTCCTTTTTCTTCCAGTAAACGCCAGGTTCCATCGATTGTAACAGGAACTATAGTTGCTTCTGCCATAAAAGCTAGTTTAAAACTTCCAGCTTTAAATTCGTGATGAGGACCACCGCGGCTTCTAGTTCCTTCTGGGAAAATCATTTGTGAATATCCCCGTTTTAAACCATCTACAGCATCATGCATTGCTTTTACAGAAGCCCTTGGACTTTTTCTGTCCATAAATGTACACTGCATCAGTTTCATCCAATCTGCAAGCATAGGAATTTTTGCAAGTTCGACTTTTGCAACAAATGCCATTGGTTTATTAACAAAGCCAAGAAGTACTGGAATATCCATATTTCCTTGATGGTTAGAAATAAAACATACAGCTTCATCTGTTGGGATTTTTTCCTGACCAATAACTTCAACTTGTGCAGGGCATTGATTAAGAACATATCTTGCCCACATAGGAACCCATTTGTTTACAAGTTTATCCCGGGCTTCAATATTTCCTTCCTTCTCATATTTTCTGGCAATTTTTAATTTTTTGCCTTTAAAGAACATCCAGCTAAGGATTTTAATAAGTTTAATGATAGTTCTGAACATGATTATATTTTGCCATTTTTATTAATCCAAATCAACATGAAAAAATAAAATGGTAGTGCTATTAGCCTGATGCCTTAATCTTTTATATAATTCCTGTAAGAATATTGTGTCTTGTAATTGGTGTTATGCTCACAGCCCACTGGGCTGGTCTTATAGTAGAAATTTATTCAAAAATTTGATATTCTAAGAAAGATTATAGTTTTGTCATGTTTATACTCGTATGGAGGTATTTGTATGGACAAAAAGAAAATTCCCTTGGTATCACTGTTTAGTGGTGCTGGCGGTCTGGACATGGGGTTTGAAAATCAAGGTTTTCAAACCATTTGGGCAAATGATTTTGACAAAGATGCCTGCGAAACACACCGTGCTTGGTCTGATGCAGAAGTCGTTCAAGGCGACATCGGGCAAGTAGATTTCAATTCAATTCCAAAAACACCTTTTATTATTGGCGGTTTTCCATGCCAGGGTTTCTCGTTAGCAGGTCCAAGAAAATTGGATGACGAAAGAAATGTACTTTACCGTTATTTTGTAAAACTTGTTGAGGAAAAACAGCCTCTTGCATTTGTTGCTGAAAATGTAAAAGGTATTTTAACTCTCGGTGATGGTCAAATTATTGAAGCAATTTTGGAAGATTTTTCGTCAAAAGGCTATGATGTTGTTCCTACACTTGTAAATGCCGCTGATTACGGTGTGCCACAAGATAGAAATCGAGTAATCATTGTTGGTATAAAAAAAGACTTAGGAATAAAATATTCATTTCCAAAACCAACAAACAACAGAATGACATTAAAGGAAATATTAAAAGATATTCCTGCACCTTCAAAAGATGAAGTTTGTAATGCACCATATTCTTCTCGCTATATGAGCCGTAATCGTAAAAGAAATTGGGACGAGCAATCTTTTACAATTCCAGCAATGGCAAAACAAGTAACTCTATATCCTGGTTCACCAGATATGGTAAAACTTGGAACAGACTTGTGGCGTTTTGGTGACGGTGGAGAAACTCGCCGTCTAAGTTATAGAGAAGCAGCTGCAATTCAAACTTTCCCCAAAGATATGGAATTTAAAGGTGATTTGATAAGCAAATATAAACAGATTGGAAACGCAGTACCTGTAAAACTTGCAGAAGTTGTTGCAGAATCACTTTACCCTATTTTGGAGAATAATTATGCCTAGTCAGGAAATAACAGGAAAGGCTTTTGAGTATGCTTGTATAAAAGCATTGTTTGATAAACTTAGTTCTCAAACAGATGTAGAATTATTGGAAGATGTAAATTTCAATAATACAAAATCTGCTTTTGAACAACTTACTGAGGCAGAACAGAAAGATGACTTACTCGCCGCTTTACGCGGCGTAGAAATTATCGCCCCATTAGAGCCTAACCTTGCTTTTCCAGATGTAAAAGAGACTTTGATTCTTTCTATTCAGCCGGATAAAAAGGGTCAAAAAGGCGATGTTCGGGATGTACTTTGCGTTCGTAATGAAAAAGGCTGGAATATAGGTTTTTCTTGCAAAAATAATCATGAAGCGGTAAAACATTCTCGTCTTTCAAGAACAATCGATTTTGGTAAAGAATGGCTTGGTTATCCAGTTTCTGAGAATTACAAGAATATAATTTCTCCACTTTTTGACGAACTTGACGAATTAAAAAGTAAAAAGGCTCGTTGGGCTGGAATCGACAAAAAAGATGAAAGGTTTTATATACCGCTCTTAAAAGCATTTTTGGAAGAATTATCAGCATTAAATGAATTGTATTCTGATGTACCAGAAAAATTATTAAACTATCTTTTAGGTAGAAATGACTTCTATAAAGTAATTAAGCACACAAAAGAACGAACAACAGAAGTAAAACCTTTCAACATTTATGGAACACTTGGGCTTTCAACAAAAGTACAGAAAGAAATGTATAAAATAACTCGTCTTAAAATGCCAACAGAAATTCTTAAAATGGATTTTAAGAAAGATTCTACAAATACAATTCAAATAATCTGCGATAATGGCTGGACACTTTCGCTTAGAATTCATAATGCAAGTGAATGGGTTGAACCTTCTCTTAAATTTGATATTCAGCTTGTTGGTGTTCCAAACAATCTTGGTTCAAGAATTGAAGCCTGGTAGTAAAGTATAAAATGACAGCGGACCTTTTTGTTAATCCATGTGATTAATATCTACTAAGCACAAGTTATTTACATTAAATTTGCTGGCTAAACAGTCTGCCATTGCATTTGCAGTATCCATTGATGTAAAACAATCGATGTCATGCTCAACTGCAAGGCGGCGCAATTTAACTGATTCTGCAACAGGGTCGCGACCTTTAGCAGATGTGGAAA
>JAHAZJ010000183.1 GCA_018385315.1 Treponema sp.
GTATTTTATATGGCAATAACGGTTCCTAAGTTCATTAGATTCTCCCAGCAACAAATTACGGAAAAACTTTTCCAGATATTCTGTATTCATGTAGATGCCTTTGTTCATATTCGTATAATTTGCACGGACAAGAGCATTTCTAAAATACCAGCTGTTCTTTTCAAAAGGCTCATTGTTTACTTCAAAACCAAGAGAGTTCAGATATTTGATTGTGAACACGGCAGTTGTTCTGGTATTACCTTCCCCAAAGGGATGAATCTGCCAGATATTTGCAATAAATCGGGTAAGATGTTTTACAGTCTCCTCTTTTGAAAGCTTTGAATAATCAAATACTTTTTCCTGACCAAAATCGTATTCTAGAGTCTGCCGAATCATATCTGCGTTGGCATAAAGGACTGATTCTCCATCCAAAACCCATTCGCGTTTGGAGATATTATAATCACGAAAATGACCTGCCTTTACCCTGCAGAAAACTCCAGTAAAGAGCCGTTTATGGATAGAAAGCAATAAATCAGGAGTAAAGCTGAAAGTCTTTTCTGCTAAGATTTCACGAATGCGGACAGAAACTTTATCCGCTTCTTCTGCATCATCTTCGTCCTCTGTTCTACCCTGTCGAGTTTCATAATAAGAATCAATAAGCTGTTTTGCTTCTTCAATAGTGATTTCGCCATCAATGTTCCGCTTTGCAGTTTCGTAAAGATATTTAGATGGAGTAAGTCCGTCTACCTGCTGTAAGCCGATAGCGGTCTGCCAGAGTTTTCCGTTTTCCTGTTTTTCAGGTTCACTCTGGAGAATGTATGAGTCAAAGTCTAGTTTAAAGGGATTTAGTTTATTGTCTTTCACATCTTACTCCTGCTTTTCATCCATAACTTCTATCAAAAAACTGACCGGTCTGAATCCATCATTGCAGCTTATCATTGCACTTTTTGGGTTACGCATCCAGCCGTCATAAATATTTTCTCCGCCATGAGCAAGCGTCATTACAAATGGAGAAATACTTTCCCAAGCTGATTCGCACATTCCTTCAGGACGCTGCCAGCCATTTGCAATAAAAACCTGCCCTTCCTGAATATCACAGGTGTGCTGAATGGGATTTTCATATTTCTGCTGCAAATCCTTGTAATCTGCTTTTCGGATTGCGGTGATTTTTATTTTGTGCATTGTCTAATCCGCTCCCAAATACTTATCTAATTGTGCTTTTATTTTACCTTCTTCTCCCGAACCTTTTGTACTTAATCTCAAAAGAGGCAATCCAATTTTGTCAAAAATAGCATTCTTCTTTAAGTCGCGCTCAGCTTGTTTAGTTCCCTTTTTATGATAATTATATCCGTCAACTTCTATTCCAAAGAGAATCTCTTTTGTGACACGATTGAAAACTGTAAAGTCCACATGAGCCCAGCTCCGGTTTGCAAATGTTGAAAGTTCTTCCGGGAGTTCTCCCATATAGTTTTTATTTACAACATCTTTCAAAGGCATTTCAAAAACAAAACTAAACTTTGAGTATTTAGTTTCTTCAAAGATGTTTGTGAGAAGAGCATTCATTGCATTTTCTGAATCATATTTTGAGATCTTGTCGGAAGCCTTAAGATACTTAAACTTAGCTTCAGTTTCTTTTGTATAGAAGAAATCAAAAATCGAATTAACTTTACTTTCTTCAACAGTAAAATTGTTATACTGGATATACTTTAATAAAGCGACAAGGTTAGAGTTTTCCGGCTGCTCATTTCCAGACAAGACTACAGCAAGTTTTTTCTTTGCTCGTGAAATTGCAACATTTAACATATTAGCATCATCAGCAAAACTTGTAATCTCATTGTCTACTGTGGAAATAATAATATTGTCTTTTTCTCGGCCTTGATATTTATGAACAGTAGCTGCATCAATACCAGGTATTTGAGAGCGAATTGCATCAGTCTGATTATTATATGGTGCAATAATTCCAAGATTTGCAATTTCATCCTCAGAATATTTTGGAAGAATCTCTTCTTTAATTACATCAATTTGACGCTGATTATAATGGTCTTTACAGAAGTTACCAGGAGTTGTTTTAATTGCTTCAAGAACATCAGTTTCCCCTTTATCTTCTGTCATTATTAAAAGTTTACCGCCATAAAACTGCTGATTACAGAAATTGATGATTTTTGGATGACAGCGGTAATGTTCGCGAAGTAAAGTTTGAGGCGTATCAGGAAGAACCTGTTCAAGAGAAGCAAGAAAACTGTTAATGTAATTATAGCCTTCAGGAAGTTTAGTTTGTTCAAAGATTTCTTGTACAACTTTCTTTTTTTGTTCTTCAATTACATTTGGAAGCTGCATTTTATCGCCAACTATTACAGCATTCTTTGCACAAGATAAAGCTAAAGCTCCGGTAACAACATCAACCTGAGAAGCTTCATCCATAATTACATAGTCAAACAAAAACTCAGTCCCCTGCCCTATTGTTCCTCTGGATGAAAATGTTGTGCTGAGTATTACTGGATACTCGCTAGCGAAACTTGCGGGATTAAAATATATTTCTTTACCATCTTTGAATTGTGTACGCTCTGTTTTCTTTGAATACTTTTTAGCAACCTCACTTCTTAAGGTCGTTAAGCATTTTTCATAAACATCGTTTGGATTAAAGCCTTTTACAATACTTTCTTTTTCACTTAATTCATTCTCAAGCTCTTTCTTTTTAAGTGGATAATAAGTCGCCTTGATTGTTTCTATTGCCTTGTCAGGATTAACTGTCCAGTTACCTTTTTCTCCAAGACCAAAAGAAAGTTTAAGTTTTAGATTCATAAAGAATCCGAACTTTTCTTTCTCTTCATAAGTAAATTGAATCTTCTGAAGTAAGTCCATTAAGACATCAGAAGATTTTTTCAAAAGCTTTTTATTACTGTAAACATCTGTAATTGAGTAATCAAAATATTTAGATTCAATTTCAAGTGCAGCTAATTCTGATTTGATTGTAGAAATACGTTCATTCGCTTCAAAATATTTTCCTAGATGTTTGATATCTTCATCCAAGAGCGGAGACAAAACAGGTAATTTGTCCTTCCAGTCTTTAAGATATTCGGGATAGAACTGCTGCTGATTTTTCAAAAAGTTTTCAATATTGTCTTTTTTTCCATGGAAGGCACAGATAAATCCAAGTCCATACTTATCAGAATCAAGTTTTTCATAAACATTTCTGGTAGCATCATTGTTATTTGAGACAATCAAAACAGTTTTATCATGCATTAAAAGATTTGCAATTATGTTTAGAATTGTCTGAGTTTTTCCGGTCCCAGGTGGTCCTTGAATTATACTCACCTGATTATTCAAAGCATTACTCACAGCCTTAAACTGACTGTTATTGCAACCAAATGGAAATATCAACGAATGAATTTTTGATTTTTCTTCTTTATCTTTTTTAGGATTTAAGTATCTTGCTAAAACTGAATATTCATTTATAAACTTTGATTTTTCAAGATTTTTTACAAGAAGATTCTGGCCTTCATCATTTTTAATGTCACTGAACTGAGCCATCTGCAAGAGGTAGTCAAATACAGTAGCAGACTGTTTATCTTTAAGACAGTTTTTAATTATTTGAAGATCAGCACTTCTGCATGGATATGTTTTTCCATCCTTGTATGTGATGTAATACACATCTTTACGAGAATCGTATTGAAGTTTTTCTATATCACCTGTTTTGTTCCGTCTGCCGTATTTGTCGGTGACGAGGATGATATCGTGAAGGTCAGTTGGATTAGTCATTCATTTTCCTTACATAATCTTCTTAATATCATCCAAATCTGGCAGAACTTTCTGCATATCTTCCGGCATTTCAGAAAGAGATTTATAAGTTGTAACTCCCATTGGTTTGTCGTAATCTTGAATAACATATTCTGCAAATTGCTTGTTCATGCTCTTACACAGAACAATTCCAATTGTGCGGTTTTCATGTGGCTTTTTGATTTTATCGTCAATAATACGTAAATAAGCACTTAGTTGACCAAGATAAGCGGGCTTAAACTCTCCTCGCTTTAGTTCAACTACAACCAGACAATTCAGTTCGCGATTAAAGAAAAGTAAATCAGAAAAGAATTCTTCATTAAAAGCTTCAAGATGATACTGGTCGCCGACAAATGCAAAATCCTTACCAAATGTCATGATAAAGTTTTTGACGTTATGAATAATTGCATTCTCTACAACTCTTTCATCAACATCGGCGGCATCACGCTCTCCTATTTCTTCAACGTTAATAAAATCCAGAAGATATTCATCTTTAAACATTTCAACAGCTTTACGAGCAAGAGAGGCTGGTGTAATTGTTCGTTCAAAGTTGTTTGGTAGCTCTTTATGGTGTTTGTAAGCATCTTTTTTGATCAAGATTTCCAGCGTATCTACTTGTAAGTTTTCTTCTACAACTCGATGGATATAATAGTAGCGTTCCTGAAGATTTTTGACTTTGCTAAAAATAGTTATATGGTGAGAAAAAGGAACCTTAAAAAAGTCCTCTACAGGGAAGTCTACAAGATTGATTCCTGAAAGCTTAAAATCCGCAATTGGAATTATTGCTGTTAATTCGTCAGACGCGGCTGATGAATTTGTTCTTGTATCTGGCAATTCGTCCGTCATAACGGACGAATTAGAATCTTCTAAAAAATTCCAGTTTTCATAAAAAAGACGCATTTTCTTAAGACTTGTAGCCGAAAAACCTCGCAAACCAGGCAGTTCCTTTCTAAGTTGAGAACTTATGGTTTCAAGAACACTTGTTCCCCATGTCTTTTTCCCCTTTTTAGAAGAAAGATAGCGACCAATGCCATAATAAAGAATAAGCTGAACGCGAGTAGTTTCCTTCGCTGCCTGATATTGTGACTGTAAAATTGCTGTTTTTATTGCTTCTACGGCGGTGATTAGTTCTTGATCCATATTTATCCCTCATATATTGGTATAATATTTCTGACGAATTTGAATTTGCAAATCTTTCATTTTTCGTATCAATCGAATTATCCTAGACTGATAATTATCTACAACATCTTTTGCAAACCTATTTATATTATGATCAAAATCAATGATTCTAACTAATTCTTCATAATCATTAGCAGATAACAATTCATTAAATTTTTGCAATTGTGCATTATATATAGAATCAACTAATTCGTTATTAATTTTGGATAATACATTCTTTTTAAAATCTTCAATAGTTTTACCATCTGTTGATATTTCTGCAATTATTTTACTTACAACATGATTTTTAGTATATGTTGTAAGCATATGTTCTTTTCTATTTACACAATCATCAAAGGTATATTTTTTTACTTTCGATATACAATTTTCATCTGAGCAAAATTTTTGTTTTGCAATTTCTAATAATGAAAAATCCATCAAAACGTTTTCTACTTCCAAAACAGACAAGGAATATATATCTTCTTTTTCTAAAGCATCCTTTTGCTCTTGGCAAATATAATCACCATCTATAATTCCAACAGCATGAGAATGCCCCTTAAAAGTCGCGTTATACATTTTAGTATAATTAATAACTTCTGTGTGCCCTCCAGATGGAACAATCGTATATTCAGGGAATAAAATAGGATACAATTCAGCTTCTACACTAGTAGTACCACCTTCACAATACAAAATTGGTTTTTCAGAAAAAATATTGAATCTATTTCCCGTTAGATATCTTATTTGCTCAATCTTTTCAATTTTATCTACATAGCAATTTGTTGAGTCATCCGATCTTAAGACAATCAATTCATCATCATCTGCAATATCTACAAATGTTGGAGAATGTGTCGTCATTACAACATCACGATTAGGCGTATTTCTTAATAAATCATATAATTTTCTTTTTCGTTCTTCATGAATATTTGCATCTGGCTCATCCAGCAAAATTATAGAATTTTCATCTGCAACAAATTCAAGAACAGTTTCAATTAGAATTAATTTTTTCTCACCTTCACTAAAAAATTGAATTGCCTCATTGTCATTTAGATATATGCAAATGTCCGTAATAAGTTTGAAATCTTTTGGCATAAAAGCCTGCATTAAAAGATTAAAAAACTCTCTAGGTTCTGCTTCAAAAGAATCAACAGAATTACTTATACTATTTCTTAATTCATCAACAGAGTATGATTTCGTCCCATTTTTATCAGGATTTATTTTACTGACAAACGCTTTTAACAAGGAATTTATGTTTTCATCATATTTTTTATATGAAAAATCAATTCTTATAGTTATCTTCGTGTCTTTTTTTATTCCGAGTTCTGTTTCAAGAAAAGATTTTACATCAGAAAATCCATCAATATCCATAAACAATATCAGTGTAAGTAAGGAGACATTCCACAAATATTTATTTACATAGTACATTCCAAGTTTTTCGGCCGAACCTTTTCTGTAAATGTTTGAAAGATAGTCTTTATATCTTTTTTCATAAAATCTTTCCCACAAACGTAAATCTTCGCCACTATATAAGGCAATTACATTACTTGGCAAATTTTGAATTATTTCTCCATTAGGAATAGGCAATTCGTCATAATGATAGATTCTTTTCCCATTCTTTTTTTCTAATTTATAGTTTTTCCCATCCAGTTCATAGTCTAGGAAATAATCAGAATCTAATACATTAGCTACGCCTCTATAGGCTTCCGCAAAAATTCCACTTATTGCTTCAAGCACATTACTTTTGCCGCTTCCATTGTTTCCAATTAGAATGGAAAGATTATTTCCTTGTTCAAAATCGAGATGGAAATCTTTGAGGTTTTTATAGTCTTTAATCCAAAGTGATTTTAATTTCATTTTTCTAACCTAGTATTTTATACTGCTTTTTTGAAGTTATTTCTGAAATATAATAATCTCTATTTTTATGCCAATATCCTAAAATAATTAGTGATTTTTTGTTTTCACGGGATTTATACATCTCATTTCTTACATCTGGAAATAATTCATCAGAAATATGTATCCTTAAGTCAAATCTATTGCAGGAAGATAAATATATCAACGACATTTCTTCTTTATAACCTTTAAATTCACATTTTATCAATCTAATACCATCACAGATTCCTTTTGTGTATATTTGCTCAGACCGTTCGTCTAAAAGTATTTTCCATATTCTCACATCGTTATACTCATCATTAATATCGAGATTAATACACATGGAATAAAGTTGACCGATTGTTTTTATTGTTTCTAATGTAGTATTTGTGGATTGTTTTTTATCTTGCTTTTCTAATTCATGTTTTTTCTTAGCAACAGAAGTTTTTGAAATGCTTGCAAATAATTTCTCCAGAGAAAACGTTGACTCATCAAAATCCTCTCTAACAAAACTATAAGTTTTATATGGGCAATTCGTATCATGAGGAAACGATGGCAAGGCTGCAAAATAATGAGAAGATTCTCCTTTGCGGCTTTTTAATGTCATTTTTGCCGTACAAACAAGATTTTGGCAATAATATTCCCGATTGTTCTTTCCAAAGCATAAAAAAGCATCATTTGCTTTTATTGTATTAGTTTTTTCGTTGTCTAGATAAGCCAAATATGACATTGTTTTACTCCCTGGTTAAAACTAGAATCTTATTTTGCATTTTTCAGAGCCTCAACTATATAAGGCAATGCTGCAATTCCTACTTCAATCCCTTTATCTGCAATCCACTTCAATGCAGATTGAGTTTTTTCCCAGAGTTTTGATTTATCTTTTTCAGTATTAAGCTTTGATAACTTTCCTTCAAGCTGTTCTTTTTCATCTTGTGAAAGTTTATCATCTGGGATTGCTTCGATTACGGTTATAGTTTGCTCTAAAGAAATATTAACAGATATTTGATTCGTTTGATTTTGACTCACAGAAATCAAAGGAATGTTTGAATCTTTTGTTTTTTCTAATTCATATTCAAGAGTTGCTTTATAATATTCCAATTTTTGTTTCAAAAGTTTTATGTCGCCGTAATAATCTAGATTTACTTTTTTACCATTTAAGCCTTCCCACATATGAAGTTTATCATATGAATCTAAACCGTTTGTAAGGCTTTCGATATCTTTTCCGAAAACAGAAACTATTGAATGTACAAGAGACTTACTTTCATTTTCTGTGCATTGTTCACATTTCTTTATATAGCTCTCTATCAAATCTATTTTCTTGTTCATACAAACACACTTTCTTCAAATTCCTTTTTTGCCTGTTCACGTAATATTTTTGCCTGTTCACGTAAATCTTTTACTTGTTTCTTTATTTGATTTATGTGAGAAACGATTTCTCTTTGAACAGAAAGTGGCGGAAGAACAATAGGATAAGACTTTATCATTCCAGCATTAAGATTAGGCTGATTATTTCCAGAAGCCAATTCACGAATTCTTTCATACTCATTTTGAAAATAAAACCAAAGATAATCAATGTCTACCTGATTTGTATCTATATCATACAAAACGGCACATGCTTGATTTGTTGTTGCTTGGATTGCCAATTTTGCGGTTCGGCCTCTAGTCTGTCCTTGCCCGTACATAGCAATAATAAGTGAATTTGGTTCATACAATTTGGCAGAACTATTATCGAGACCCTTTTTTGTTATTTTTTCCTCACTATCTGAAATTATTTCATCAGTAACTTCCGTAGTTTTTACCCATGGAATATTTCCGTCTTTATAATACTCAGGATGATTTCTACTAGGTGTACCACCACTTCCAACTAAACAAAGTCTTTCAAGTGAAACAGTTTTATATTTTTTATTACGAATGGTTTTTCGGCAAGTATTTTTATCAACACCCCAAAAATCAATATTTTTGTATTGAATAAAATTCAAACCTGATTTCAAATTTGGCCTTATATCTTCGATTTCAAGAATTTTATCAAAATAAGAATGTGATTCAAAAGAAACATCATAAGCTTGTTTTTCAAGTTTTTCCACATTTGAGATTGTTTCTTGATATTTCTGTAAAATAGTTTTTTGTTCTGTAATTGTTGGAACAGGAACTGCAATTTTACAAAGATTCTCAAAGGATAAAGTTTGTCGTACCGAACCAGTTGTATTATCTTTAATTAATTGATTAAACCTGTCTGTATGCATAAGTAGAAAAAGATAATCTGGTAAGAGTTCATTTTTTGTGCTAAAAACCACATAAGCATTACTTATGTAAGTATTTTTAAGAAAGTCTTTTTTAATTCCTATCGAGCCTACGTTTACACGATATGGATTATATGCAATAAAATCATTCTTAACGATTTTATAAGGTTGATTTATGTTTCTTCCCTTTTCGGTATAAGCATCAAACATTCCAACTTCATTGGAAACGCCTAAAATTCCAAATTCTTCTTCTGGATATTTAGACAGCTTCTTCTTTTCTGTTTCCTCGTTCAATAATTCAGAAAGAAATAGGACGGGGTAAGAGGATTGTATTTGCTTTATAAAAAAGCGTTTTACATCCCATTTTGAAAAATCCTTAAATGGAACTGTTCTTAAAATTGAAGATTCTTCTACCATGACAGAACTTCCTCATCTTTATTAAAAGTTCTAACAATCGATCCTTCTGTTCCAACATTGTATTCATACAATACTGAATAGTCATGATGCTGCCAGAGTTTTACTTTATCATTATATGCTGCAAATTCTTCTACAAGCTTTGGTAATTCGTTATTTTCAGAAGCTGCACCAGTTGTTGTAATTCCTGCATCATTTACCATAGCAATTGGAATTTCATAATCAAACAATTCTTTGATTCTTGGTTTTGCCTCTTCAATAATCTGTTGTTCAATTACGTCTAATAACTTGTTAATTTCTTTTACTCGTGCTTTATCTTCTCGCTTTTTAGAATCAAGGAGTTTTTCTTTTTCTGCATTTAGTTCATCAATCTTTTCTTGTTTTTCTGCACGTTTTTCATTCTGAGCCATAGCAACACAATCTGCATATTTCTGTTCTTCTTCTTCTGTAAATCGCTTGAAGAATACAAGACTTGGTTTCACGGTAGCACCTGCAGCAATAAAGACATCTTGCGGAATTGAACAAATTAAAATGATTTTTGCGCGACCTTCAAAATACTCACGAACTTTTGCAAGATTTGAGGTGTTCAAAACTCCTTCTGGCAATACCATTCCCATACGACCGCCTTTTTTGAGCAGACGAAGACATCTCTCCATAAAAAGAACTTCGGTAAGTCCACTCATTTTTCCAGTATCATATAAATCAAGAATTGAGTTGCCTATATTGTCATTTACTTGCTTTAAGGCTTTTGTATATTCCTCACCATAACGTTCCGTATATTTAGCTATAAGTTTTTCATCTGTAAAACGGTCTGCTTCAGATATTTTAAGAGATTTATCAACACGAGAACCAAATGGCGGATTTGTAAGAATTACATCAAAACGTTCTTCAAAAATACCATTCACATTTAAAAGGCCATCATGATGGTGAACACCTCCGTGTCCGTCTCCATGCATTATCATATTCATCTTAGAAGTACGAGCCATTCGTGGATTTGCATCAGTTCCGTAAATGCAATTATGAGAAAGAGAATACATTCGGCTTTCTGGAATCTTCTTGTCTTTATCGCCAACTTGCTGAGTATCTAATTCTTTATTGATGATTTGTTGCATTTCATCAATATGTTTGTTAATTTCTAACTGTTCAGCTTCAGATTTTGATTCATAATCTTTTCCCTCAAGCTGTTTTCGTAATCCAGATTTTATATCTTTAATATCACGTTCAATCTTTTCGCGTACATATTCAAAAGCTTTAATCAAAAATCCACCAGAACCACATGTTGGGTCACAAATAACTTCACCTTCCTGAGGATCAAGAATACTAACCATAAAATCAACAATAGTTCGTGGTGTAAAGAATTGACCAAGTTCACCGCGAAATGTTGTTCCCAGAAATTGCTCAAATGCAATACCCTTTACATCATCTTGGGTATCAGAAAGATTATAGTTTTCTAGCTTTTCAAGAATTTGTTCAAAACTATTTTCTCGAATTTTTATTACTTCGTTCTGCTCAAAAAGTCTGTCATCCTTAAATTCTTCTTTTGTACTTCTGAATAAAAATTGCATGTATTCAAGATTTTTATCATCACCAGAAAGATTAGGACGAATATTTTCTTCATACAGCTTTTTACCATTTGTATATTCTGCCTTTGTGAAGACTTTTGCACCTTGATTTTTTCGCTCTTCACGAATTTTCATAAAGAGAATCTTACTTATTTCATCAAATGCTGCTTCTGGAGAAAGCTTGTCATTATTACGAATAATGTTATGGCAAGATTTAAGAGTTTTAGTAAACTCTTCACGAGTGAAAGTTTTTGTTTTGTTTAAGATTTCACTAACTTTCTTATCGCTTAAGGCTTCCTGTGCAGTCGGGATTCCAATAATTTCTTCAAGCTTTTTAGGAAGATATTCTGGATCAACATTAAAGAACTTTGTCTCTTTTTCATTTGATGTTACAAAAAAACTTGCGCCTGCCCATGAAGCATAATTATATCCTTGATAATAATCTTCTACACGAACACGAACATTTTCTGCTTTTAATTCAACAACAATAAATGCATGTTTTTCTGCAATTTTATCTTCTTTTGATTTCCATACAACTAAATCTGCACGAGCATTTCCATCTCCACGAGCTTCGCCGGTAGATTTTTTTGAATTTGTAACTGATATTTCTTGTCCCATCTGGTCTAAAGAATATCCGTATTCATTTACAAGTTTACATACCCATGCTTGTCTAACTTTTTCTTCTGGTTTTGATACGTGCCATTCATCTTTTAGGGGACAATATATTTTTCCGTTTTTTTCTTGTACTGTTAATTTTGTCATTATATAAATCCTTTATTTCAAGCTTTCATAATAGTCTTTGATTTTAGCTGCCATAAGCTTTCGTCTTTCATCAAGGAATCTATTAAAATCTTTTACATCCATTTTAACAAAATCTTCTGGAACACAGTTTGCCTTTAGATTCTGCATAAGCTCATCTCTATCAACTATTCCACCATATACAGGTTTTTTATCTTCACACTGTTTGAGGACTGTAGTCATATATTCATTTGGAGCTGTATCTTTTACTTTTATGTTTATTTCAGATTGTAGATAAACATAATTTGCAATCTGATTATACATTCCTTTATCTTTGATTCCATTGTTTAATAAATACTGTTTAGGGAATAAGTGATGTATATCACCTCTCTGTTCAATCATTGACTTAACATCAATCTGTTCTGATAAGAATCCTTTATCGCCAGCTTTTACCTGAGCCATAAGATAAACATTATAAAATGGGCTACTTGCAACAGCAGTGTTAAGTCTTGTAATAAGAACATTACTCCAGAATGCATCAGAAAGAACTCCGGCTTCAGTTTGCTCAATGTATGTAATTGGATCTGCTGCATCTACAAATCGAGTAATATCATAATTAAACATAGATTCAGGAGAACCAGAATATCTACCAGTAAGAATTGCAAGTACAATCCAACGTCTTACAGCTCGCTCAATAATTACTGAATCAATCTTCTTTTCTCTAAGAGCAAGGTAGAGAATGTAACCGAAATTCATAACATTATCAGATCGAACAAGTGATGAATCTATAATGCCTGTAGATTTTACAATCATTAAATATCTTTGGAAGTTAGTCTTATTTACAAATTGCAAAACACTTTCTTTTAAGTCTTTAAATGACTGTTCAGCAATTTCTTCTTTAAATTCACGAGTCTTAAAATCACGTCCACTTAACAAACTTACAAGGTCAGCCAGTTTACCACGATGGAATTTTGAAGTAAATGCAACTCTTAAAAGGTCTGTATAATCTGGTTCATAAATATCTTCGTTTTCATCTTTTATCCAAGCAATTGCTTTAAACTCATCCGTATTTGCAAAATCAGAATCATTATTTTTGATTGTATCAAAATCTCCAGGATTCTGAAGAAGATGACAAAAATAATCTATAGTCTTACGGATTAAATCACCTTTATATCTTTCATTTGAAGATATCTTTGACATAGCAAAATCTGCTTGCGAAAGGACTTTGCCTTTAGAGTTGATTCGAATAAAAATATCTGTGACACTATCAATATCAAGACCAGAAGAAAGATCTATTACACCAAGGCTATTGTTCTGAATCTGACTTAAAGTATTGATCACCTTATTAATAGAACTTTTTTCAGCATTATCTGTGATTTTGTTTTTATCACAATATTCATTTACAAAAGAAAAGGCATCAAAACCAGGCTGTAATACAGTTGAGATATCTGCAATCCATTGAATATCTTTCTCAATAGCAGGGTTACATGTTTCAAATTTCTCTTCTTTTGGATTAAATGCTATCTTAATTCTCTTCTTCTTATAATCAGCACCAACAACTTCAAGACCAACAATTGCAGCAGTTAACGCAGTAATTCTCTGCTGCCCATCAATAATGATTTTCTTTCCAGAAGAAATAGTTCCATCTTTAAGTTTTACATCGGGATTCTGCCAAACAATAATATATCCAACAGGATATCCTTTATATAATGAATCAATTAAATCACGAACCTTTGTAGGGTCCCAAACAAAAGGTCTCTGTATTTCAGGAATTGCAATAGTTCCATCTCTAATACTAGGAAGAAGTGAACTAACCATAATATTGTTTACGTTATACTGTGCCATTTTATATTCCTTTTTAACCTTCTACTTTATTAATCACACAAATATCGCCCACATCGCAATTCAGGGCTTTACAAATGCGCTGGATACTATCCATGGAAATAAATTCACCTTTAGTCAGTTTTGCAAGGATATTAGTTGAAATTCCTGCCATCTCAATAAGGTCTGTTTTATTCTTGTGTCCCATTTCTTTATAACGAGCCCAAAGCTTCGTATAGTCTACTTGCATATTATAGAAGATTATACCACGATTCTAGGTTTTAAAGATGAAAAAATCACGATTTCGCAAAATATTTTTCATCTATATTTCTTCCCCATAAAAACACCCCCCATTTCTAGTTTTATGGGGTCCATTATAGAAGGTCAAGGTGTCATAGAATGACCTTGAAATTAAATAATTTCTGTCATGTTATGCGAATTTTACTCTATTAAAAACTTACACACAGCGCAGATACTCTTCCGTAAGTGCAAGCGGAACATTTACCATTTGGCTTTGTTCTATATAATCTGCCATTGAAAAACGAATCCCAAAAAGCTTCTCATCATTTTTCAGAACGGTCGAAAGATT
>JAHAZJ010000186.1 GCA_018385315.1 Treponema sp.
TTTAGATTTCCTTCGTTTTCTTTCTTTTCGATGTATTCGGCATAGGCAATCTGTTTAATGATAGAGCCAGACATTGGAAGATGATTTAATTGTTTTGATTCTCCATATCGGTAATATTTTGAATCAAGCACAAATGTTTTCTGATTCTCAGTGCCTTTATCTGTAATCATTATTGTGTCAGGACGGAGAGCGGACTGTTTGAACTCCAGCTGGTCGGATGAATATTTTTTACCGTCAATTTCCCAATAACAATGCGGATAATACTTTGTCTTGTCTTTTTCACCAAAGGCGGAATCAACCATGCTTTCCCATATATACTCAAACTCATTCGTACCATAAGTAAAGTTCTTGCTCTCACTCGATTTGTCAAGAAACTCAATCACATCAATCATGTAATTGAATAAAAGCATTGTTTTTTCATTGAAAGTCTGTGAAAGCTTTGTCTTGATAATAGAAAGAAAAAGGCTTTTATTGAATTTTATGCGCGGTTTTACAGGAACAAATGAAGAAAAGAGCCAGCCGATTTTTGAAAAGCTTTCCCAAACACAATATTGATGAATCTGACTTATCAACTCATTTTCATTATGCTTTACTTTTCTTGTGATGAATTCTGTATAAAATACACTGTCATCTTGAAAAAGCGGTTTTACCTGTCTTGCGGTTTTTGCCCAGTTTGCTTTTCCATTGCTTGATTTTGTGTAGACAACTTCTTTCTCAAAATAGTAGCCACTAGTCAGAAAATCCTTTATCAGATACAAATATGCGTGAATAGGGAAAACGACATTTTCTTTATGAGCAATTTTCTGAGTTTGAATGAAAGATTCATTTGCATCGCTCAAAGAAGAAAGAACTCCGATTAGATTCAAAACATCTTTTTTAAGTTCTTCCTCAGTTGAAGCCCTTTTATAACCAAGCGGAAAGTTTATTCTTAAAGATTCATTCTCATATTTTATGCCGACAAAACAATCCTTTTCGCTCAAACTTGCATTATATGAGCAGGCATCAAAAAGAGAAAATGAACTGCTGTTATTATGTTCCAAAACCGCCACAGCAAGCCGCCTTAGTTTTTAGTTTCGGAGAACAAATCCTTAAAGACAGAAAATTCTTTATCACCCTTAAAGTCGCGGGTAAGGCTTTCAAGATTTGTGTAACCGTTAAAGACTTTCTCACGGCAGAACTTAAAGGCATCGTCCCAAAGATACTTTAAGACTTTTTCAGCAAACAAGTCTTTAGAAATGATATAGTCATTTCCCTGCTTTTCAGCCTTAACAAACCAGCAGCCAAGACGTTTATCTTCCATGCTAGAAAGTCCTGCATCTTCGCTCATTTTGCCGATTTTTATATTGATTGCAGTCTGAAACTTTTCCCAAGTAATCTGTTTTGCGGAATCGACAAATGCATTTCTTTGATTTGTTTCTTCTTCTGTATCGCCAAACACATTTTCTATAAGCTTCATATCCCAGCGGCGTTGGAAAGCATTGTCGAGAGTAAAAACATTCTGGTCGCTTGTATTCATTGTGGCAAGGATTGAGAGGTTTGGCGGCAGACGAATTCCTGTGTTTGCAGAAAAATGAATTCCGTTCAAATCCAAGGCTTTGCCATCAAAACTGTCATCGCTGTCTCGAATATAGTTATTGATTTCGGAGTTCATCACAAAGTATTCGCTCCAGCCTTTGCCGTAAGTATTTAACTCTTTTTCATGTGAAGTCTTTTTGCTTGCATCATCAATTCTATCCAAAAGCTGGAAAAGCTCGCCAAAAATAGCCGCAGCATTTCCACGGTTGATTTCCTCAATAATCAAAACATAGCGGTTCTGACTGTCACAAAGAGCTTTCTTGAGAATTGAAGTAAAAGGGCCCGGCTTAAAAACAAAATCGGTCTTTCCCTGCACAAGTTTAGGCATTATCTGGCCGATAAAGTCTGCGTTTGTATATTCAGGATGGAATACAGTACGCTCAACAAAAACATCTTGCTGTTGTTCTGGGATTTTGTATTCTTCTTCGAGCTTATGCTTTATTTCGTGAGACTTTCCGCTGCCAGGAACTCCGTAATAGATGATTTGTTCGGGAGAGGTGAAAGGTGTGGCAGTTGGAGACAGATCTTCTATTTCTGAAAAATCTCCTTTTTGTATAAAAGGGCAGTCTTTATCATTTTGAAATTCTATCGCATTATCAGGAAGATAAATAATACCTCTTCTTTCGTTATCTTTTGTGAAAACCTTATTCAAAAGAGGAACATCTCCCCATTCCTCAGGCATACAGTCGGAATCCACAAACGCAGCATAATATTTTTTATAACTTGTTCTAATAATAAGAATCGTCAAATCTTTTACAATACTCAGAACATCGGATGAGTAATTTCCTTCTCTATCAGTTTTTGGTATAGGAAAAGCGTTATTTTCAGTCCATGCAAAATGTCTTTTGTCTGGAGTTTGATTTGTGATACAGTAGTTCCTTCCATGCCGAGGATTAAAAAACAAGAAAGAATTTTCACTTTCTGAGTTTTCTCCTGTCTTTGCATCTTTTCCTAGCGAATATGCATGGATTCTATAAGATTGTCTCCCAGCAGGATCTGTATTGTCAAAAACTTCTCCATAAGAGAGAAACTTTGAAAGTTCAGAATCTTTAATACCTGTAACCTCAATATAAGTCTGCCCACCGCCGGAAGCAGGTTTTTCAATCTTATACATTTTCTTGAAATCTGATTCAGTCAATTTTCTATAAAATACAGCTTCTACGAATTCCATACTTATCTCCTCACAGTAATTAGATATTCATTTATATTATGCGGTAAAGAACTTTGGTTGCTCCTAAACCTTTGATAATCTATGATATCAATATTTACTGTCCCATACTTAGAAAAAAAGTCTTTTAAGATTTCAATAGGAAACAAACCGTCTTCATTGTAGCTTATAAGAAAGTTATTACAATTCATATTTTCAAAAATTTTTCCGAAAGCCTGTAATCCTTTGGTTTTTGTGCAAAAGTCAGAATATTCATACCACCAATTTCTAAGACCACTTTTTCCAATCAAATCTGTAGGACAGTCACCAACAGCAAGCGTTTCCAAAATGTGATAATTTGCTGCATACTGCCTTTTCATATATGGAGGGTCAATGTAGCATAAATCTGCCGTTATACACTTTGATAATTCTTCTGCATACCCTTGCATGATTGTGCAGGAATTATTTTTATGATTTTCCGTAAAACTATATACTTTTAATTCTATTGGTTCCAAAGCACTTTTCGTAAATTTAGACAAAAAGTATCCATAAGTTCCAGAAATGCTGGCAACATCATTTACACTCATTATAAGAGAATGTTTTAGCAAGGCCTCTTCAAGTTCTGTGATTTGATTTGAAGAAACCCATTTATTGATTGTCTCACGAATGACATCTATTTTTTTTGCATTTTCTGTTGTAAAGTATTTCCTTGGATCACTTCCATTAAAAGGTTTCCCATCTGGTGAATACTCTTTATAGAAGAATCCTTCCATAGGTGCTAATCCATTTAAATAGGCAATTACATCCTTGTATTTAGAATCGGATTTTTTTTTAATTTCAGATAATTTAGAAAAAGTTGGTTCTGATTTTATGCATAGTTCGGACATTAAATGAAACTTTGTATATGTCATAATATCAGAAGAAATTACAGAATATCCATTTTCAAACAATGCTTTTGATACCTGCCCTGTACCAGCCATAATATCTGCTACAGTACCTTCATCACCTATTACATTACGCACTGTTTCAAGAATTGGAGAAAGCAGTTTTGTTTTATTGCCAATATATCTATACATCTTATTTCTCCAACAGTTTCATTTGCTTTATCGCCGATAGATTTGGTAATTTCTGCAACTCAGAAATAATTTTTTTTCTTTCAAATTTATTTATATTATAAAGACTAAAGATTTCGTTTTCTAACTCTATATCTAAATCGGCAGAATAATATTCAGATAGATTTTTTGCTTTTGCTGCTATAGACAAATTAAGAGCCATAGGTTCAAACTTTTTGATAGGCAAAGAAAAAATTATAGTTTTTGTAAGATAAGGATGCGATTTCCATTCATTTTCTCCAAATTCTTTTATGTAAAAAAAATAAATAAGACGTGAATTTAATAAACCAAGATAATAATACAATTCTTCATCCGATACTTTTGGCTGCAAAACATAAATACTTTGTGTTGTCAAACAATTTTCTTTTACGGTCGCATAAATTCCCAAACCAGTTTTTCTAATCAAGAGCAGTTTTTTATTCTTGAAAACTTTTTCTTTGTAATCTACATCATCAACATTTAATTCAATATATTTTTCAGAATCTGTTATATATCTGTGTAGATTTTCTCCTACAAATATAGATTTATTTGTAGAAGTTTTCTCTGACGAAATCAATTTTCTGGAATTATTCACTTTTATTTCTAAGCCGCATTTTGAGCAGATTTTTGTTAAGCCTATTTGACGCTTTAATACAGGCTGTTCATATCCGCAAAAAGGACATTTTGTAACAAGCCCATTTTTTGATATCTCAATTCCACGAGAAAAAATAAACACATCGTCTGCCACAAAGGTATTCTTTTTTAATTTGCTTATCAATTTTTCATCAGACGAAGTTGTATCAATATCAAAGGTATATGCATTGTTTTTTGAAAATCTAGACTGCTTTACTTTATGAGATTTTTGACAATAAATATTTTCAAGAGTATTATTTCCATTGAGAATCTGTTTTCTATCATTTGTTTCCAATCTAAAGCAAGAAACTTCATTTGCTTCATCTTTAGTTTTCCTGCATAAAATAATTGTTGTAGCCCGATTCACATTTGGAAATAGTTTTTCTCCAAGTCTTGCAATAACTTTTACAGACATATTTTCGAGTAGAAATTTTCGAAGATAATCATTTTGGGTATCAAATATTGAATCAGGCAAGATGAAACACATATAGCCATCTGTAGCAAGAATTTTATATGAAAGTTCAATAAATAATACATAAGCATCATACTGATTTCTTTTTAAAGAGAATCCTGCTTCTGATAAATCTTTTGAATTAAAATACCTGTCTTTTGACCATGGTGGATTTGAAAAAATCAAAGATACCGAACCAATTTTTCTTTCCCAATACGAATCAGTTTTATCATTCATTCTTGTATTAGGGAGAAGAAAATTATCATTTATAAATGTGTATTTATTTGAGAATGTTTGCTGACAGTATTCTATTGCCTGTGAATCAATATCTATACCAATTAAATTTGAAGTTTTATTGTTAATTTTTGTATATGATTTTAATAGGCTGCCTTCCCCACAAGCTGGATCCAAAACTGTACTACAAGAAGAACCATCGGTCTGGATTTGAGAAAATATTAAAAAGGAAGCAAAATCTGCAAGATTGTCAGGTGTATAAACAGAACCATATTTTTCCATAATTAATTCTTAACTATTCCTCATTCTCAATTCTAAACAATTTATCATCCTGTGAAAGTTCAAGAATGATATTATCTTCTTTCACAAGAGATTGTGGTAATTTGTCTTTTAAAATAGTAAGGACTAACTGAATGTTGTTTTTGGCAACAAAATCTGCAACTTTTTCAAGTTGATTGCCATGAAGCAATTCTTTTTTGTCATTCAATAAAAAATCTAAGTGAGGAATATTTTCTTGTCTTGCGTATAAAATATAAGCAATATCAAAACAAAGGATTTCACCTTGTTTTTTTCCAGAACTCAAGTTCATATTATATGCACTGAACTTATAGAACTTCTTTCCTTTGCTTTCTTGGATATCAACTGATAAAAAATAACTTTCCCCATAAAGTTCTTTTGATACAGCAGAGAAGAATCTGTTAAATCTTTCAATTCTAGCATCCAAGTCTGCTTTGAAAGCATTAGAAAACAGGCCATCAGAAATAGTTCTTAACTCGTTATTATATGTTGATAAATTGTCATCTATTTCTGACAACTGTTTTATTACTGTCTCATATTCTCCCTGCTGGCGATGTGCATTATTCAAGTCTTCTATTATATCTTCCAAAGTTTCAAAGGAATCATATTTCGCAATTTTGGATGTATATTCGGTTTCTTGCCTTAACAAATCAGATAATTCAGCTTGTTTTGCAGCAATATTTGATTTTAATGTTGGCAACTCTGCGGAGATAAACTTTATCTTTTCTTGTATCATCTTATTATGATACGAAACAAGTTCCTCGAAAGTTTTATGGAGTTCTGAAATATTTGCTTTTACTTCTTCATATAAAGTTTTAAGTTCTTTTGTATCTATATTTGACGTTTCAGCTTGAAATCCTGCTACTGATTCTTCGATAAGTTCACGGCGTATATTTAATGTACTTATTTCTGATGAAACAGAATTTATCTTATAGCGGACTTCATCAAGCAAGTCTAAATCCTTCTCAAAATCTGCATTTATACCGAAATCATCTTTCTTTCGATTTAATGTTTCGATATTCGAGATAATTTGCTCTAAAGCGGATTTATAGGTTGGCAAAGACATTCCGTTTTCCACACGATTTTTATAACTTTCTTCTTGTTTGATTTTTTCTACCAATAATTGTCTTTGCTCGCCATTAGAAACATCACATCCAAGTAAAAACAGATTAAGAGTTTCATATTCCGTATCTTTTGTATATTTATCCAATGTTTTTAAGGTGTATTGGATTTTATCATCAGTATATCTATTATTGTGAGAAATAATCTGTCGAAACGTAGGCTTATTATATACCACTTCTGGAAAAAATAAATTCAACAAAGTATTTTCAAAGTCCTTATCCAAGATTTGTTCACCATCAATCATTCGAACAGCTTTTGTTCGTTGAAGAAAATTTCTTTCAATTGAAATGAAGGTTTCTGTATCTTCAAAAGAATTAGTTAATTCTAGCAAAACGCTTACTTCATTTTCTTTGAGGTAATCTCGTACTATTACATATTCTTTGTTTTTATCTTCTGAATCTTGGTAAACAATTTTAGGATTGGCACCAAAACATACATCTACCAGTTTTAAGACTGTGGTTTTCCCAACATTATTTCCTGTTTGAATCCTATTGTTCTTAGTAGGAGTATTATCAACTATAAGATTTAATCCGTTATGAAACTTAATATCTCTAATCGTCTCATTTGGAGTGTTTATCTGTAAAGTTTTTAAATACATAAAACAACATCTCCTTGCTCATTTACTTCAGCAGCATTAATTAAATACAACCAATCTAAGCCTAAGACAAAAGATTGGAACGAAACAGAACTTCTTTCTCTTAACTTTTGAAACAAGTTTATCAAAGGAAGCGAGCGATTATCTTTTAGGACAGACAGAATCTGAGAGCCTATATAATAAATACTTAATTCTGGCTTTATGTTATCAGGAAGCAACATATTTATACTCCTCTGGATTTTTAAAAATCTTGCATTTCATAAAAGCGTCAACAACAATTATTTGAACGTATAATTCCAGTTCTTCCTGCGATAGTGAATTATCTTCGCTCATTTCGGACTTTATTCTATCGACAATTGTTTCTATGATTTTGTAAAACAATTCTGTTGTATCTTCATGCTGTACTACAAGTTTTTGATAAGTTGACCTCATTACATTTAAAATAGCATGGCTCTTATTCACTCCAAGACGATCAAATTCCTCATACTTATCATTCAGCTTCTTAGAGAAAAGAGCATTTTCTTTTATTATTGTCTTTATAGCACCAAGTCCATTAAAATCTATCTTTTCCTGAATCTCGAAAGGCAAAGCGGTAACTGGATATAAAGTTTCATCTAAGTTTTCTCGCGATAGAATATTGATAAGTTTTACTAAATCAGAATCTATTTTTTTCAAATCAATATCGGATTTTAATTCTTTACGAACAAAATCGTTTAAATCTTTCATTTTATCAATATCTAAGGTTAAAATTTTCCTTAGAAGCTCTGACACATCATATATATCCTGTTCCGGGGTAAATGAAATTCCAGATGGTGCTGTAAAAGTCTGCTTTCTAAGACTTTTCGCATCTTTATCTGATATAAAAATGAAAATAAAAGAATAGTTACTATATTGTTTTAAACTTTCTTTTTCTAATGTTTTTTCTATTTTTCTTTTTGTCACCGTAGCTGATACTTGTGCAAGAATATGATTTGTCTCATCTATCAAATCGACACTTTCAATATTTTGGTTGTCTTCATTTAAATTCCTAAAATTATACCCAAAAATAAGATTAAAAAGTTGTGCATAGAAATTTTCACAGTGAATATTTAAATTCTGCAGGTTAAGACTAGAATTTCTCCTTATCCTAACAGATAACGTAGTGAGACGCTCTTCTATGACTGAAAAATAAATATCACGATTCATTTTTTTCTACACCTCTTTAATCTATAAACATACTCTAATTCTATCACATCACAGTGTCAAATAATGACACTATCATTATTTTTCTCCCTCACCCGCATTCACTTCCATAATATCCCCAATCTCGCAATCCAAGGCAATGCAGATTTTCCTGAGGCTCTCCATAGAAACATCTTCGCCTTTGCCCATTTTGGCTACAATGTTGCTGGTGATTTTTGCCTGGCGGATGAGGTCACTTTTGTTCATGTCGCGGTCGATTAGGATTTTCCAGAGTTTTTTGTAACTTGCGCTCATTGCAGTTTTCCTGTCTTGATTTCGGGTTTTAAATAGTCGTACACATAAAGTGGGCTTTGAAAGTAAAGTCCTGTCTTTGGGTCACAGAGCTTCTGGTAGAGTTCTGAGTTGTACACAGCACGCAAAGCCTGCTCCACGGTAAAAGAAAAATCCCTTACGAGATATGTCGCAAGGTCTCGTGTGGTACATTCAATCTGATATTCAACATCATTCATAGCAGAGTTTCTTTGTTTACAAGCATTTGAACCATGATACAAAAACATCAGAGGTTTCCTCCGTGATTTTTGCAATATAATGAAAGGTCATCAATAATCTCTGCAAACGGAAACGTGTGCGTAATGTTGTAGTGCTGTTCCAAAAGCGTAATGGCATTAAATCGGTCCAGGTAGTTAAATGCCTGTGTGGTGGAAAGCGAATATTTTTTTGCGAAATCGCTTACGAGAGCAACGGTATATTCAATTTTGTCTTTTACAGGTACTTCCGCCATTCTGATTCTCCAACAAGGAAATTATACCATATTTCTCTTAATTTTCAATAAAATCTCACGAAATCAGGAGAAAAGCTTAATGGGTTCAATTTCGAGTATTTGATTTACAAACCGTGGCAAGGATTGTAAGGGCTGGCGAAGCCAGTTCCGAAGCGTAGCGAAGGAATGAAGCGATAGCGCAACCCTGAAAAGCCTGATTTTTGCGAAGC
>JAHAZJ010000188.1 GCA_018385315.1 Treponema sp.
CTATACTCCCTTGCCTGTGTGAGTGATAAAATATCAGATACATATATAGTACCTTGCGATTTGTATTGTTGGACAAATCCTTTTGATAAATATGAGCATTACAGCTGGTATATGGTTAATGAGCTGATTGATGAAAACAGCCCTGTACGTGTTACAAGAACAGGACTTCTTGATTATTCGAAGAATCAGAAATCTGGAAATACTATGACAGGTATTGCCTATATAAATGCTGAGGATGCATTAATTCTAAAAAAAAGGATAAAGGAACTTTGTGCTGATAAACAAAATGATAATGAGTTCTGGGAAACCGCACTCTTTGAAAAAACAGATATAGAAGTTGCAGCAAAGGTTGTAAAATCTAATGAAGTTGTAGAAATTAATTCTTATGAACAGCTTCGTGATTTGGATTGCTATTCTACCGAACTACAGAATGACTCTATTTCAGTGATATGTAAAGTATTTTGCTGTAGTAATGAAGATATAAAAGATATTTACACGCTGAAAAAAGGTATGACTAACCGATCATACATCTTTACTGTGAAAGATAAGCGTTACATAATGCGTATTCCAGGCGAGGGAACGGAACAGCTCATTAATAGAAAAGAAGAAGCGGAAGTTTATAACACTATAAAAGGATATAATATATGCGATGAGCTTTATTATATTAATCCTGACAACGGAATGAAAATAAGTGCTTTTCTAGAAAATTCACGATGTTGTAATGTTCTTGATGAAAGGGATTTGAAGAGTTGCATGAAAAAACTCCGTGATTTTCATAATCTTAAACTAAAAGTAAATCACAAGTTTGACATTTACGAAAAGATTGATTTTTATGAATCTCTTTGGACTGAAAAATCTATTTTTCAAGATTATGAACAGACTAAGAAAAATGTTCTAGGGTTAAAAGCATTTATTGATTCATGTAAACCTGAATATTGTCTTACTCATATTGATGCAGTTCCGGATAACTTTCTTTTTTCTACTAATTCAGATGGAAAAGAGGAAATTCAACTTATAGACTGGGAGTATGCTGGAATGCAGGATTCTCATGTAGATATTGCTATGTTCTGTATCTATTCTCTTTATAAAGAGAGGTCTGAAATTGACCGGCTGATTGATTTTTATTTTGATGGTAAATGCATTCCTCAGAATCGTATAAAAATCTACTGCTATGTTGCCTTGTGCGGTCTTTTGTGGAGTAACTGGTGCGAGTATAAAAGGCAGCTTGGCGTAGAGTTTGGTGAATATTCTTTAATGCA
This sequence comes from Treponema sp., assembly GCA_018385315.1. Taxonomy (GTDB): domain Bacteria; phylum Spirochaetota; class Spirochaetia; order Treponematales; family Treponemataceae; genus Treponema_D. The sequence continues at coordinate 1,260 of JAHAZJ010000188.1, forward strand.
GTACCGTTATGCAAAAGACTATTTTAAGATTGCAACTGAAGAAATAAAAAAACTGGAACAAAAAAAATGAGTGAAGTAAAAAGAGCAATAATTATGGCGGCTGGACTTGGTAACAGGATGAAACCGGTAACCCTTGATACACCAAAGCCACTTATTAAAGTAAACGGAAAAAGAATGATTGATACAATCATAGACGCTTTACATCAAAACGGAATAAATGAAATTTATGTTGTTGTTGGTTATAAAAAAGAGCAGTTTTATGAATGGGCAGAAGGTCGTAAAGGAATAACAATCATAGACAATAATCTTTATGATAAGTGTAATAATATTTCTTCACTTTATGCTGCACGAAATTTTATAAGCAATGCAATAATTATGGACGGTGACCAGATTATTTACAACAAAGAAATCCTTAATAAACAGATTACAAAATCAGGCTACAGCTGCATATGGACTGATGACGAAACTGACGAATGGCTTTTGACGGTGGATGCTGATAAAAAAGTAACAAAATGCAGCAGAACCGGTGGTAAAAGTGGCTGGCAACTGTTTTCAGTTTCCCGCTGGACGGAAGAAGACGGAATTAGACTTAAGCATTTTCTAGAAGAAGAGTTTGAAGTAAAGAATAATGACCAGATTTACTGGGATGATGTGGCCATGTTCTGTCATCCAGAAGATTTTGATTTAACAGTTTATCCCATTAAAAAAGGTGACATTTTGGAAATTGATAGTTTTGAAGAACTTTGTGAGCTAGACGCAGGTTACAGAAACTATAAAAAATAGGAGCGTGTAAAAAATGGAGAACACAAAAAAAAGAAAAATTGACCCGGCAACAACAATAATTCCTTTTATAATTATCCTTGCGTTGTGTACTTTGTTCGTAATTAAACCAGAAGGTTCTACTAATGTAATCGGAATTATCAGGGGATTTTTGGGAGATACCCTTGGTCTTTATTATCTGATTATAGGTCTTGGAATCCTGCTTGTATCATTTTGGATTGCTTTCAGTGATATTGGAAAAATCCGTCTTGGTGGAAAAGATGAAAAACCTAAGTATAACTTTTTTACCTGGGGTGCAATGATTTTTACCTGCGGACTTGCGGCGGACATTCTTTTTTATTCATTCGTGGAATGGATTTATTATTCACAGGAAAGCCGTGTGGCAGATTTAGGTTCGATTCAGGAATGGGCATCTACAATGCCTTTGTTCCACTGGGGACCAATTCCATGGAGTTTTTATGCTGTCCTTGCGGCCTGCTTTGGTTTTATGCTTCATGTACGTGGCTGCAATAAACAGAAATATTCAGAGGCATGCCGTCCATTGCTGGGAGATAAAACAGATAAACTGCCAGGAAAGATTATTGATGTGCTTGCAGTAATTGCACTTATTGCAGGAACAGCCACAACATTCAGTGTTTCAATGCCGCTTCTTTCTACTGCCATTACAAAATTATTTGGATTTTCTGAAAGTAAATGGCTTACAATTGCCATTCTTGTTGTAATCTGTTTTGCTTATACAATTGCTGTAATCACAGGTATGAAGGGTGTAAGTTACATGGCAAAACTTTGTATGTGGGTATTTGGTGCTTTGCTTGTATATGTACTTATATTTGGAGGAAAAGCAATTTATATTCTTGAAACAGGATTTTCTGCATTGGGTAATATGGTTCAGAACTTTATAGGACTTAGCACTTATACAGATCCTCTTAGAGAAAATTCTTTTCCTCAGAACTGGACAATTTTCTACTGGGCTTACTGGCTGGTATGGTGCGTTGCCTCTCCATTCTTTATGGGAAGTGTTTCAAGAGGACGTACAGTAAAACAGGTTATTCTTGGTTCATTCATATTTGGTATGAGTGCAACTCTTGTTTCATTCCTTATCCTTGGAAATTTTGGTCTTGGAATGCAGCTTACAGGAAAAGTAGATGTAGTTTCACTTTATGAACAGACTGGAAACCTCTACGAAGCCGCAATTGAAATTATAAAAACTTTGCCTTGTTATCAGATTGTACTTGTTCTTCTGATTATTTCTATGATTGCATTTTATGCTACCAGTTTTGATTCAATCACTTTGGTTGCATCTGCTTATTCATACAAACAGATTGGAAATCAGGAAGAGGCTAGCAATAGAATGAAGCTTTTCTGGGCTATTCTTTTGATAATGCTTCCTATTGCACTGATTTTTAATGAAAGCAGCATGGCAAATCTGCAATCTGTTTCGATAATAGCTGCATTCCCTATTGCCATAGTCATTATTATGATTATTGCCAGCTTTATTAAGGATGGGAAGGAGTATATTAGGAACGAACAGAAAATAGAAAAACAATAGAAGTAATCATTCTTCTTGGACTTGCAAAGGAAGCTGCCCGTGCTGTCCGCGACTGGTTTTTCACAAACACTGACTACAACGAGATATATTCCTACTATGGAAAATTTGGGAATTTGTGGTAGAATGGATTGGAAAAGGAAGAAAGAATATGTCAGACATAGATTACTCTGAAAAGGATTTTGAAAAATACATTGTTAATTTACTCATTTCGAAAAGTGGGTATATTCAAGGTAACAAAAATGACTATAATCCTCAAAAAGCTCTTCTTCCACAAACTTTCATTTCTTTTATAAAAGAAACACAACCAGATAATTGGACATGCCTTTGTGACAAATTTGATTCTGAAAAAGAAGCTGAAGAAAAACTTATAGATGAACTTCTTACTTCAAGAAATAATCAAGGTACATTAGACTTGTTTAGAAAAGGTTTTGTGTTTCGCTCCATTCAATTTGACACAGTATACTGGAAACCCGAAAATACCTTAAATCCAGAAACAATTAATCTTTATAAAAAAAATATTTTTACAGTTATAAATCAATTAATCGGGGATGCAGGAAAGTCTGTTCATACTCCAATTCCAGATATTGTACTGTTTATAAATGGTATTCCAGTAATTACTGCAGAATTAAAATTTGAATTACAGGGGCAAGATTACATTGAAGCACAGACTCAGTACAAACTTAGAAGTCTTGCAGAACCTCTTTTTAAATTTAAAACAGGACCGCTTGTTCATTTTGCCGTAGACACAACAAATGCCTCTATGACAACAAAACTCGCAAAATCAGGAACTAATTTTTTACCTTTTAATCTTGGCTCAAATGGTGCTGGTAATCAGGGCGGAAAAGGCAATCCAAAAGCTGCAGAAGGACATTTTGCAACAGATTATCTTTGGGAAAAAGTTCTTACAAAAGAAAGTCTTCTTGATATAATCCAATCATTTATAACTTTAGAAGTAGATTCAAAAACAAAAGAAGAAACTTTAATTTTCCCTAGATATCATCAGTTAGATGTTGTTCGAAAACTATTAAATGATGTTTCTACTAATGGTTCACAAAAAAACTATCTTGTAGAACATAGTGCTGGTTCTGGTAAATCTAACACAATTGCTTGGCTGGCATTCCATTTAAATAATCTATATTTTGAAGATAAAAATGAAAAAGTATTTGATACAATAATCATTTTGAATGACCGCCGAGTTCTTGATAAACAGACTCGCAATACAATCATGTCTTTTAATCCAAAAGATGGAACTGTTAAAATTGCAAAAAAATCTTCAGAAATTATTGATTATATAAAACTTGGCAATGTAATTATCATAAGTACAATTCAAAAGTTCCCTATGATTTACAAAGAACTTGAAGAAATAAAAGCTAAAAATCCAAATCGCAGATTTGCAGTAATTGCTGACGAAGCTCATCAATCACAAACAGGAACGGCCGCTGGAAAGGTAAAAATTGGGCTTGGTGCAGATGCAGAATCTCAGATAAAAGCTGAAGATCAAGATGATACTCCAGAAGAAGGAGATGCATCTGACGAAGAACAGGAAAAAATTTTAAGACAAGTTGCTACAGGAAAGCAGTCAAATATGAGTTTTTTTGCTTTTACTGCAACGCCAACTGGACAAACACTTCAAATGTTCGGTGTTCCTTGTAAAGTAAAAGATTCAAAATCTGGAAAAGATGTAGATGGTTTTAGACCCTTTCATGTTTATTCAATGCAACAGGCAATTGAAGAAGGATATATACTAGATGTTCTTGTAAACTATTCAACTTACAAACAATATTATAATCTTCGCATAAAAAATGAAGATGACACTAATCAATATGACACAAAAGCAATTTACGGAATGGCTGCAAAATATGTTGCTGAACATGAACATCGCATTGCTAAAATCACAGATATCATAATAGAACACTTTGAAAAGATTGGTTCAAAAACAATTGATGGAAAGGGCAAGGCAATGGTTGTAACTTCTTCGCGAAAAGAAGCTGTTCTTTATGCCAGAACCTTGCGGGATAAACTTACACAAAAAGGACATACAAACTGGGGCGTACTTGTAGCATTCTCTGGTGATATTGATGGCAAAACAGAAAGCCAAATGAATTCTTTTCCAATTAATGCTATGGAAGAAGAAGGAAGAACAATTTCAGAAAACCAAACTCCAGAAGCCTTTAAAGGAGATAAATACCGTTTTATTGTTGTTGCAGATAAATATCAGACAGGTTTTAGTGAAAAACTCTTAAGTGTAATGTATATAGACAAGCCTCTTCATAACATAAAGACCGTGCAGACCTTAAGTCGCTTAAATCGAACAATGTCTAACAATGCAAAACTTGCTGAACGTGATTGTTTTATTCTTGATTTTGTAAACGACAGAGAAGAAATAAAAGAAGCCTTTCAAACTTATTACGGAAAAGTAGAACTAGAAGGTGAATATACAATAGAAGAATTAAAACAACTAAAAGAAAAAATTGAAAAGTACTCTATCATCGAAAAAACAGAAATAGAAGCATATATTTCAATTCTTAATAAATTGAATAATACAGATATTCCAAAAGACAATTTTGCCCAACAAACTATGAATCTTGTTGCAGATTTTATCGCCCGCTATAAAAAATTAAAAGATGAAGACAAAAAAGAGTTTAAACATAAATGTATTCGATATGTAAAAGTATTTATGTTTTTGCAAAATATTGAAAATATAAAAGACGCAGAACTTGTAAAACTAGGATTGTATATAAGACTTGTTAATCCATTGTTAAGATTAAAATCATTAACGCCTGACGATGTTATAAAACCTTCTGACATAAAAAAACTTATTGAACTTTCTGATTATAAAATTGATTTTGAAATGACAGAAGCAATAAAACTTGTTGAAGGAGATGGTTCTATAGTTCGACCTGGTTCAGATGGTGGAGCAAAAGAACCTCCTAAGCCAGCTCCTACTACAGTGCAAGAAATGGTAAGCCGAATAAACTCTCGCTTTGGAACAGATTTTACAGAGGAAGATATTGTTCCTGCCCTTAGTGCATTTAAAAAGAGTTTTGCAGCAGATAAGTCTTTCTGTAACATTGGATTGATAAAACAGTATCCAAAATATGAACTTAAGTATAATGGAAATGATGGCCTGACAGTATTTGTAAACACAGCCTTGTCATCCCCAGAAATTACTGATAAAGTTCGCGACGTTCTAACAACCAATGATGATTTTTTGTATGCTTTTAAAGATGAAATCAGAATGCCAATTTACGAGCATCTTACACATAAATTACACATAGCATAAAAAGGAAATAAAAATGTCTCTAACATCAAATGTAACTGAAAAAGCAAACCTTTTATGGAATATAGCAGAAAAACTTACAGGCTCATATAAGCCCCACGAATACGGATTGGTAATTCTTCCACTTACAGTAATCCGTCGGTTTGACTGCATCCTTGAATCAACCCATGAAAAAGTTTTGGAAAAAGCAAAACAAATTGAAAAGATGACAGATGCAATAAAGAGCATTCAGTTTCAACAAATAACAGGTTATCCTTTTTATAATACTTCAAACTTTACGCTTAAAACTCTTGTTGAAAATCCCAATCAGATAAATAAAAATTTTGAGAATTACCTTAATGGTTTTTCTGAAAATATTCGAGAAGAAATAATTGGAAAATTTAAGTTTGAAGATCAACTGAAAAGACTTAAAGAAAAAGATTTACTTTATATAGTTCTTCAAGAATTTGTAAGTGAAAAGGCAGATTTTAGCCCAGAAAAAATCAGCAACATAGAAATGGGATATATCTTTGAAGAATTGATAAGAAGATTTTCTGAAGCTCACAATGAAGATGCGGGACAACATTACACTCCTCGGGAAGTAATTGAACTTATGACAGAACTTCTGTTTATTGATGATGAAGATATTCAGAATAAAAAAGAATGTTCAAAATCTGTTTATGACCCTGCCTGTGGAACAGGAGGAATGCTTAGTGTTGCAAGCGAATATATAGAAAGCAGAAAACTTCCTGTAACCCTGGAAAGTTATGGCCAAGAAATCAACGATGAAACTTACGCTATCTGCAAAGCTGATATTCTTATTAAAAGTAAAGATGGAAAGCAAGCAGAAAATATCAGAAATGGAAACACCTTAAGTGATGATAAATTTAGTGGGCTTACTTTCGATTATATTTTAAGTAATCCACCTTTTGGTCGTGAATGGAAAAATGAAAAAACTGCTGTAGAAAAAGAAGCAGATTTAGGAGAAAACGGTCGTTTTGGACCAGGTCTTCCAAAAATCAGCGACAGCCAGATGCTTTTTATGATGAATATTATAGCAAAGATGGATAAGGAAAATGGAAAAGCAGCTGTAATTCATAATGGCTCTCCGTTGTTTACAGGAGATGCTGGAAGTGGACCAAGCAATATTAGAAAATATATTCTTGAACACGATTTACTTGATGCAATTATTGCTCTTCCAAACGATATTTTTTACAACACAGGGATTGCAACTTATATTTGGATTTTCAATAACAGAAAATCAGCAGGACGCAAGAACAAAGTTCAGCTCATAAATGCAAACT
>JAHAZJ010000190.1 GCA_018385315.1 Treponema sp.
TTTTGAATAATCTGCTCAACATAGAACAATGCTTTTTTTGAATCATTCTTTATCTTGTCAATTATAAATCTGTGATGTCCCCAAGGAATTCTGCACAAATCGTCCACAACTTGTGGACGATTTTGAAATTCTGCTTTGTAAAGATCATAAAAATAAAAAGAATATTTTAAATTTGTTGGAGAAAATCCTTTTGCATCCGGAAACTCTGTAATTAAATCTGAACTCAATGTTTTATAAAATGCCGAACCATAGGAGTTAGCAAACTGTTTTTCAGAAATGTCTTTGCCAAGTTCAAAATAAAACTTCAATAATTCACCATTAACGGCAACAGAAGCTTTTATTTGAGCCTGTTTATAGCGGGTTTTTAATTCTGAAATCCAGGATTTGTATTCATGGGTTAAGTCGTTCATATTTATTTTTTTTCATCTTGTTTTCCTTCTACAATGGCGTTTTTTTTGTCTGTGGAATCTATCTGTGCACTTGATTTTTGCATATATTAGTTTTATAGTAGAAATATGAGTCCTTGGAAGGTGAAAGCAGGCTTCATGTCTTGCGTTCTGTAGAGAACCTAGCCTCCGCAGGTCTCATTTTTTTTGTCCTCAAGATCTTTTGCAAATATATCATTTACAATTTTGATTTTATCTTTCATGAAATCCATGTATCTGGTTTCACCTTTTTCATAGAATCTGAAAATTGTCCAAAGAATATAATCAACTACTTGTAACAACGGAGTATGAGATGGTTGCTGCACATAGATATTTATTTTTGCCTGAGCTTCATTTTCTTTGTAAATTGCTTTTAATGCACTATCAATTGCTTCCTGCATTGTCCCTGGACTAACAATTCCTGTCATACTTGCAAAATACATTTCAATTTGATTTTGATTTTTAATGTGGTCTTTTACAAGTTCTGTTACAAGGTACTTATAAATACGTTTTTTGTTCATGTTGAATTTTTGACGAAACAAATCTTCATCTTTTTTTGCAACAATAATATAAGTTTCAAAATCAAGAGTCTTTAATAATTTGAATACTTCGCGGCGGACTTCGGCACAATCTTTATTTGCATGAAATCCGTTTCTAAGGTTCGAGATTGATGGAACAGCTTTTAAAGTTTCATCTTCAAGCAATTCTCTTCTAAGATTCTCAAGTTTTAATAGAATATCATGAGGATTCCTTGTAGAAATAAAACCTACAGAAAAAGTTTTTGAAACTTTCCCTTCTTTTAAAAGATTTATGCCATGATGACCTAAAATATTCGAATCACCTGATTCATCAAAGTAAAAGTAGATTCTGCTTTGTGACTCATTTTCCATATTATCTTCCTTCTGCAATCTTCATTTCTTCATCTGTCAAGATGTAAAAATTTTCAATAGTTTTTACATCTTACATTTTAAGATTTTTTATATCATTCTTTAATTTTTCATAAAGCTTATTACATACTATTAATTTTTCAACGACATTTTCTTTGTATAAAGACCAATAACTAATGGGATTGTATATTCCACTATTTTTAGCATTATTTTTTCTCCGTTAATTAATTTTTTTCAATCTCCGCTTCTACCATTCGTTTTGCGTCTTCCAGAAGCTGTTTGCTTTGTGCCTTGCATTCAAAGGACTGTTGAATTAGTGAGGCAATTTTTGTTTGGATTGATTCGGGGAGGATTGGGATTACGAAGCTTGCTAAATCATCTGGATAAAGTTCTACCTGTGCACTTCCTGTACATGATTTTTCAGTTTGCAGTCTGCCGATTTTTGAATTCAAAACAAGTGCAAGATAAATAGGATTTACATCTTTTACTCTAAGCATGTTTACATGATTACTTGCCATTGCTTTTTTTTCTGAAAGATAAACCTGTGTCCTTCCAATATTAGCTCCAGTTGTATAAGTTAATATATCACCATATTTAACTTGGGCGCGAACAGCATTATTGAAAGAGACTTCATCTGTTTTTTCAAAATTCTCATAATCAAGTCCATCTTCAAGAATATGTTTACTGTTTATTACATCAATTTTTCCATTTTCAACATATTCAGGCTGAAAACCTCTGTAATTGATTATTTGGATTTCTTTGATTGTTTTGCAGTCAACTTTTTGAAGTCTCTCAAACAAATCATCATATTTTGGCTGATAATATTCAGCATCCAGTCTTCCGCTTTGTGCAAAGTCGCTGAATTTTTTTGTTGTGTGCAAAGTGTTTTTTGGCTGCCAGTCTTTTAATCCAAGTTCACCAAGCAAAAGGTCTTCTGCCTGTGAGTAGAGAGATTTTGATTCTTCGAGTTTTGCATGAGCAGATTTTACAATTGATTCAATTTTTGATTGGAAAGTATCAGAAAAGTTTGGAATCAAAAGTTCTCGTATTTTATATAAAAACAAACTTAACTGAACATTTCCTGTACTTTCTCTCAATGTTTGCATTCTTCCATATTTTGAAAGTAAGAAAGTTGATAAAACATAAGGAGAATATTTTTCAACATTCAATCTTACAATTCCAACATGACGATCAGAATTGGCTGGAAGTATAGATTCATCAACTACTGCACAATTTCCAATTGTTCCAACAGTTGAAATTACAACATCATTTTTTCTTAAAGCTGTTCTTGGATTTTCTTTATGTGCTTTTTCGGAAATAAAAACACTTCGAGATAAATCAAAAACATTTTCTTTTGGAGAACCTGCAGAAATTAAATTTATTGAACTATTTTCATCATAATCAATTGAAGTATGAATCCCATCTGTAACAGAGTTTGCAACATTAAAAATAGGAATACACCCATAATTACTTAAATTAGCAAGTAATTTTAAATTTTCTTTTGAGAAATATTCTGCTTCAATTCTTGATTCATTATTTAATTCACTCAACTTTACAACGCTAATCTCCAGCCCTTCCAACAAAGCCTTGTACTTTGCCTCATTGAAAGGGCTATTTAGAAAAAACTTAATCCTTCTTTTTTGGCAAATTCGGCAAAGGCTTCTGCAATTCCGTCTGCACAATATCTGCCTTTTGGTTCAAGTTCCGGGTCGTGGTTGAATAAGTCGTGTTTTACAAAAATATGACCGTGGCTGTCTTTTACTCGTTCTGTGTAATCGCTTATTCCGATTGAAGGAACATAAAATTTTTTTTCCTCGTTACTCAATGAATTGTATGTTTCAAAGTCTATTGAATCATTTGCATTCTTTCCAAGAATTAATTCTTCTTTGTACTTTGCCTTTTTCTCATCATCCAGCTTTAAAAAATCTTCAATAGAAATTTCTGTCTTTAGTGTTGCATCAATTTCTTCACCTTTTTTAGGTGTTTTCAAGGCAAATTTTACAGCTTTTTGAATCCATTTTTTATGAGAATTAGAATCAGTTGAACCAAAAGCATTTTCAAATTCATCTTCACGATATTTTTTTGAATCAGAATGGCAAACTGTTTCTATTTTTGACTTGCAGTTTTTCTTATTTGCTTTTTCTTTAACAAGCTCGTCATATTCTTCTTTTGTAACTTCTTTCTTTTCAAAATAGAATTTTTCCACAGTATGGTAAGAATAAGTTGTTACATCAAAATACCGTTCTGTAACATAAATTTTGTCGCCAGAATTGTCTTTTGAAGGTTCCTGCATTGTGGCAAAGAAAATATCGTAATCATCTTTTTTAGGACAAAGTTTTTCATCCCATTTTTGAACAAATAAAACGCTTGTTTTTGTTCCTGTGTGAGGTTTAAAAGCGTTTCCATGAAGCCCAACAACTGCAAGAATTCTGCAACGCTCTGCGATATAATCACGAATGTATTTATCGCTTGAGTTGTTGAATCGTCCCTGAGGAAGAACTATCGCCATTCTTCCGCCTGGTTTTAAGAAATTAAGATTTCTTTCTATAAACAAAACATCACGACCGACTTTATTTTGAATTTCACCTTTTGCATTTTTTGAAAGTTCATAGCGGCTTAAAATTTTCTTGTCATCCAAATCACCAGCAAAAGGAGGATTAGCCATCAGAATATCAAAATTGAATTTTTCATAAGAGTTTTGATTTTCTCTTAAACCTTCAAGACGAGTAAAACCTTCGTTATATTTTGCCCACCAGTCAGGATTTTTTTTAAACTGAGTTTCCCATCGGTCATAATCAAGAGTATTCAGATACAGAACATTTGTGTGACCATCGCCTGTAATGATATTTAGGATTTTTCCAACACGAACGGCTTTTTCACTAAAATCAATGGCAAAAACTTTGTCGCGAACATAATCTTTTTCCCACTGTTCACGCTTTGCAGTTGTAAGATTATCACGCTTGTTCCAAACATGAAGAATTGTGTGCATTGGGAAACCGCAACTTCCAGAAGCAGTATCAATCATTGTTTCTTCTTTTTTTGGATTAAGCATTCTAACGCACATATCAATTACATAGCGAGGTGTAAAATACTGACCCATTTCGCCTTTTTGATTTTTGTTTACAAGATATTCAAAGGCTTCATCAACAACTTCAAGGTTTGAGTTAAAAAGTTTTACATTCTGAAATTCAAGAACGCAGCTTTTTACAGTTGATGGCTGCATATCAAGTTTTGTATTTGGAGCAAATGCACCTTTCCAGTTTTTCTGGGCATCGTCAAAAAGTTTTTCTATTCGTTTAAAAACTTCTGTTTCGTCTTCATCATTTTTTGCCCTGAATTCCAAAAGTGTAAAATCGTCATCATCAATATTTTCAAGAGCTTCGTAATAGCCAATTTCAGAATTGATTTTTTGCTGTCGTTTAATATCGCGGGAAATATAGTCGGCATCATCATTATGACTGGATTCATCATACAGTTTGCAGTAAACAAGCTTTAAAATTTCATCAAAACTTTTGTCGCTGGAATCGTTGGCAGAAAATCTCTGTTCCAGGTCGGAAATAATTTTTTTAAGTGTTTCGGTTCTAAGTCTGTCATGTTTAATAAGATATTTTAAGGTCTGTCGTTCACCTTTTAAAACATCAGAAAGATTTTCACCAAACTTTGGTAAAACTGAAATTTCCTGCAATCCACGAGTTTTAGAATTTTCATCAAGATTATTTATATAATATTTTTCTATATCATCACCGTTTATTAAAGAACCAAGACTTGCACCTTCTACACGACAATAACTTTCAAGCTGTTTTTTCTGCTGGTCAACATCTTTTTCATCAGGTCTTTTAATTTCAAAAATGATATAAGCTTGAGTTTTTGTAGAATCTGTAAATACAACAATATCTGCAAAATCCACATTTTCTTTATCACGACCAACAGATTTTACAGGAAGTTCAAAAGTAATGTTTTCTTTTGGATACCCAAATTCATTCATCAATTTTTCTGCAAAAAGCTGACGAATAATTTCTTCAGGTTTTATAAGTATTTCTTTATCACGAATAATACATTTTGCGTAAGGTTTAACACCTTCGCCTAAATCTTTTTCTTCTATTCGTTTTTCAAAATTTTTTATCTGTTCTTGTGTAAATTGTTTTAAGCTTAATTCTGTTTCTTTTAATATTTTTGAAATTGAAACTGCCATTTGATTAACTCCTAAATCTTGTTACCATATTTTATTATATTCTATTTTCTATCATCATGCTATTTACTTGTTGAGCCACTAAGCATTATTCATTCATTAACCATTCCGCAATATCCCAGATTGCAATCCCTTCATATTGATACAGAGGATGTTTTGTTCTTGCAATTATCATTTTTGGGTAGGCATCTTTTATGCTAAAAAGTGGTGCAGTTTCTCTTTCCATTGTTTCTGGGCGGGAAATGTCATCTGTTTTGCTTCCATTCCGCCTTCCATTGCAAATCGGTCAAAAGCCTGCTGTAAATCCTGACATTCATAGTACGAAACAAACTCTTTAATACTGAATGGAAAAACTTCTACAGAAAAAGTTCTGCCTGTAAACAATGTTGCAAGCTCTTTGGAAAGCAGAAAGGCATTGGAGCCGGTTATGTAGATGTGAAATTTTTCTGATGCATGAAATGAATTTATTGCCCTCAATTTTGCGGAATAGAAAATAAAATCTATTCCGCAAAATGAATAATAATATAAATTTGCGAAACGACCGTTTTTGCAGGAAAATTCCCTTTGAGACTATGCCCTTGCCGCTCCGTCAATATGAAGAACATCACCTGTTATGTAAGACGCTAAATCGCTTGCAAGAAACAAAAATCCATTTGCAATGTCTTCGGGAGTACCCATTCTGCCAAG
>JAHAZJ010000194.1 GCA_018385315.1 Treponema sp.
AAAACTATTGCTGATTTTTCTTCCGCGCTGTAACGCTTTCTTTCTGCCATAAGGTGTGCCCTCCATTGTGTATTATACACCTTATTAGCTTTGTTGTTTTTGTCCAAGTTGCGCTTAGGCAGTACAAATTCTTTAATGAAAATGGCTTTATTTTAGAAAAACAAAAAAAATTAAAACTCGGTATTAAAGTTTTAAAAGAGCATGCTTTTGATTTTGGGAATGATAACATTCTTATAGAATGTAAAACTCATAAATGGACAGAAACTGATGGTGTTCCACATGGTAAATTACATGGATGGGTCGAAGCCATGTACCTTTTTTATTTAACTCCATTAAAGTATAAAAAAATTTTTATAGTTGATATGGATTATAATCAAAAAAAATGTAAAACCTTATTAGATTACTTTATAGAACATTATGCGTATTTAATTCCAGACGATGTAATATTGATTGATTATAACACTGAAACAGATGATTTTGAGGCTTATAAGTTTGATTCAAAATCAAATATTTTCATTCATTTTTTTGCCGATGATTTCTGGAAATATCTAAAGGAAAAATGATTTTTTTATAATTTGATTTTATGTTATATTAAAAATATCGGGGCTGTAGCTCACCTGGCTAGAGCGCTACAATGGCATTGTAGAGGTAGTCGGTTCAAGTCCGATCAGCTCCAAAAATTTAAATCTTGACAGTTTCAATTTGTTAATGTAATTATATTTATAGGCACAATAAAGAAAAATAAAATAAAGTGCTAAAATCATTTTGCTTGTCATGTCGTGATGCAAGTTGCGCGTAGCAATCAAAGTCTTCTTAGTTATTCTATTTTCTAATTTTTCTTTTACGCCAATCTGACATTACCAGTTTCTCAAAAAATGCAGTTAGGATAATTGTGCCTAAATTTAATTTTAGGAGTTATAGAATGCTAAATGCGGAAAACATTGATTATGTACAAAGTGCAATTAATTATCACTTTAAAAATCAACAATTGCTAGTACAGGCATTTATACGCAAGTCTTTCGCACAAGAAAATCCAGACGTTCATGATAATGAAGTTCTGGAATTCTATGGCGATGAAGCGTTGGATTTATACGTCACTAAAATGATGTATAAAAAGTTTTCAAAATTCTCAGATGATTTTTTTGTTTCTGAAAAATCAGAGGGCGAACTTACAAAGCTTAAATCAGTTTATGTAAGTAAAAGAACTCTAGCACAATGTTCATATAATGCCGGTTTTTATCAGTACCTCTTTTTAGGTAAAAGCGATATTGCTAATAATGTTCAAAAAAGTCAGTCTGTTAATGAAGATTTATTTGAAGCAATTGTCGGAGCAGTCGCTGTTGATTGTGATTGGGATTTTAAAACCATAGAGCATGTCTGCGAAACTATGCTTAGTATGGATTCAATGAATAGCTATCTATGTGTTTTAGTTCAGGAGAAATGTCAAAGTCTTGGTTTTGGCTACCCTGAATATGTTCCAGGAATTAGACAGCCTAGAAGTCTTGAAGAATGGCGACCTCATAATTGGTGGGAAGTTCGTATAGGTTGTCAACAAGGCCAAATTGCACCTAACCCAAAAACTGGACTTTATGATTATGGTATTAGAATTGCTGGTAAGTTTTTTGCTGGAAGTGGTAAAGGTCCTTTTCAGGCAAAAATGGATGCAGAAAGCAAAGCATTAAACTTTCTATACCACGAAGAACTCAAAAGAAAAATCAAAAAAATTGATTATTCAAATCCAGTAAGTCAACTTCATGAATTCGTCCAAAAAGAAATAATTATGGAACCGATTTATGATTTTACAGAATATCATGATAAGGATGGAAATCCTATATGGCGTTGTAATGTAACTTTAGAAAGTGTTCCGAAAACATTTACAGCTGAAGCTATCTCCAAAAAAGAAGTAAAACAAGAAGCTGTATTACAATTATTAAAATATTTTGTAGAAACAGAAGTTGAAGAATCTGAAGAATGGGAAACTCCTACTTTTTTTGTAGGAGAACTATCTCTTTTATCAGATGAAGAAAAAGAAAAGCTTCGTAAAGAATTTGATGAAGCAAAGAAACAATTAAGAGGTAATAAAAATGATATATAATATTAAACTCCCATGCGGAATAGATAAAGACGGAAATATAGTAAAAATTGAAGATGCAATTAGAGGTCAAGCGTGTGGTTGCTTTTGTCCTGGATGTAAACAACCTTTAAAAGCAAGAAAAGGTAAAACTTATGCACACCACTTTGCGCATATTAGTCAGAGCTTTACTTGTGAACATGGGTATCAGTCTGCATTACATTTATTAGCAAAAGAACTTTTCCAAGAAATTGAATATCTAATGTTCATTAAAAATGGCAAAATCGTTAAATATAAAATTGATTCAGTCGGAGTTGAAAATAGACTGGATGATATTATTCCAGATCTTTTAATTACTTGTGATGGAAAGAAGTTTATTGTGGAAATATTTGTAACTCACGCAGTTGATGAAATCAAAAAACAAAAAATAAAAGATATGAGAATTTCTGCAATTGAAATTGATCTTTCACGTTTTCATAAAGAAATGATTAGTTCTGAAAATCTCAAGATTGAATTATCCAATCCGGAGAATATCAGCTGGTATCATGATGCAGATCTTGATTATATCAATGAGAAAAAAGAAGTAATTGAACAATTCGGAACAAAACGTTTAATAGATTTTGAAGCTGTTGGTTGTCCTATGCTTGTTGGCAAAGTAAATAATACAATCGGCAATCTTGGTTACTTTGTACCCTTAGAATATTGCATACATTGTACTAACTGTTATTGGAACGGTAAAACAAATTACATTAGTTGCGTTTATTCGTTGCCACTAGTTTTGAATTTTGAAACAAGAAAAAAGTGTTACGTTGATGTTTTTGTAAATGATAATAAGGTTCTCTTTGCAAGTGAATTACAGGAATATCAAAAAAAGTTCCAGCAAAATCTACAAGCAGCTGTAAGAATACAATATTCAAGATTTATTAATTTAGGACGTTCTTTATATACTCCATCAGTTTCAGTTGGATATAGTCAACCAAGACAAAATTATAATAAACAACATTCTTATCATCGCTCTTATTATCATAAAAAAAGAAGATAAATAATATAAAAAATGCCTTGTAAAAAAATCTTACAAGGCATTAAACATTATTTCCTTTTAATTGGAGTCTGCCTTGGAGCCGGTTTTGGTGGTGGCGGTGTTATAGTTTTCCCACCTTGTGGTTTTGGCCTTTGACTTGGTCTAGGTGGTGTAATAGTTTTACCTCTTCTTTCGTATCCGTCAATTCTAGCCTCGTAAACAAATTTTACTAAGTTGAGTACACTAGTTTCCGAGGTGGAAAATGAAGGCAATACTGACCAAATCGGAAAAAGAAAGACTTTTAGAACAATTTGAAAAATCCGGAAAAACACACGCACAGTTTGCAGAAGAGAACGGTCTGAATGTAAAAACATTGTCAAAATGGATTTACGAATGGCATCATCAGATTAAGACTACAAACGAA
>JAHAZJ010000001.1 GCA_018385315.1 Treponema sp.
TTTTTTTTCTTTTTCTTGTGGTAAAATAATAAATAGAGCTTAGGGAAGGAAAATCTGGATTTTACTGGATAATGGTTTAATTTTAAATTGATACCCACATCAATTTTCATTTGTATCATTATGCAGGGAATAACCCGGTTAAGTATGTGGATCCGGATGGAAGAGAAAATCTATATTATTATATTAAAATTACAGGACAAAAAAACAGGAATGGGGGATATAACTTTTTCTCTTTTTCGATAACTTATTCAAGCAATAGAAGTGAATTGCAAAAATATCGTAATAAAGAATACTCACAATTGTCATTTGAAAAAAAACTTAATAAATCCGCACCTGTTTTTACAGAATCAGATGAGTTCATTGATGACCATAAAGGACAAACAAATCCTATGACAGAAGCAGTTGTATTAAGTGATATTTATGAGGACGATTTAACTCTTGATAGTCAAGATGGAGATACTTCAGTAAAGACTACGGCAAGATTTGAAATTCCATATGACGGCTCACCGGAAGTCACATTAAAAAATATTAATGAATATCTAATTAAAATCATAAATGAAGAAACACAAACGGAGGATCCCAACAATGATTAAGAAAAAATTGTCTTTTATTTTTATTTTCATGAATTTTATATTTGCATATACACAAGAAATAGACTATTTTCACAGTTTAGTTGATCAATTAAAATATTCCGATATTATTGGATATAAACTTTATGATTTTAATAAAGGAAATAGTGATTTTTCGCAAGGAGAATTATTTAAAGTTTCAAAAACAAAAAAACTAGAATCTGTTTTTGCAATTTTAGGGGATGGATTTGTTAAAATAAAATCTGTATCTACAGGAGAAGATTATTATACGAGATCAGGTTTTATTTTTTTTGATGAAAAATATAATCTGCTCTTAATGCCAGGGTTTGAGCTCTTTCATAATGATACTAATAAAACCATTGAAAAAATTGATATTTCTCGTAGTGGGATTATGAGAATATTTTTTGTAGATGATGAGATTTTTGAAATACAACTAAAACTTTATAAACCTACTCAGACCAGCAAAATAAAATGTGATGGGAATAGATACAGTTTTTCAGAAGTCCAAGAAATAACTAAACAAAGTGAGTTTATACAAGGCTTTCTTGAAATATCAAATGTGGATAGAATGGGTGTCCTTATTGAACTACAAAATGTTTTACTGAAACTGGTTGAAAAAAAAATGATTTCTCAAGAAGTATATCAGTATGATTTACTTCTTTGTGAAGAACTTTTTTATATTTATTTACGTTATTTAGAAGAGGAGTTGTTAATTTCATTTCCTGAACAGACAATAAATAATCAAGAATTGATTTATGCAAAGGAAATTTTGCAACGATTGACTTTAGAATAAAATTATTTCCCATATCTAGTATTTCCAGTCCGTCTGAAACTACTCGATTCAAATTCCCCCACACAAATTGTGATTTGTGTGGATAGGTGTTTAAAATTGTACTAAAACCAGTTGTTTTTCGTAAAATGCAGCTGATTTTATATAGAGCTTAGGGAAGGAAAATCTGGGAAAGCGGTAGGGGGAATGAATTTACTTGGTCAAAACGACCTTGAATTAATGATTGAAAATAGTGTAGGAGTTATTTTTGGAACTGAACTAGATTTCTGTGTTGATAATTTCTTAAATATAATGGAGTAAATGTATGAAAAAAATAGGAATTGTATTTCTAGCTTTGGGATTTATTTTATTCTTTGCAAATTTATATAAAAGGGAAATGTTTAATATAGAGTCCATTTTTTTTGCATTATTGGTATTAATAGGTTCTGTGGTTTCTTTTTTAGATGAATTTAGTAAACTAAAGAAGACAACAAGAATATCGGCCAATGATATAAAATCACTTTTTTCCTTATTCCTAATAGGGATTTTTAGTGTCATATGGATTATTTTAGTTATCTTTAAAATGGACAAGTAATGTTCAAATCCAGAAACAAAAATGGATTTTATATTAGAAAATGTCTTTTACTCCCTTCATAAACTGGTTACCACGGTCAAATTCGTTGGCAAACATTCCAAAGCTTGTGGCTCCGGGACTGAAAACAACAATTTCATCGTCGCCTTTTATAGCTGCAAGGTCATTTTTTACGGCTGCAAGTAATTCTTTAAGGCTTGCATAAGGACCTTTATATTTTATGCCTGCTTTATCTAAATCTGGGAGTATTTTATCTGTGGCAGTTCCAGCTAAAAAGTACATGTCTTTTACTGCAGTAAAAATACCGTCTTTATTGATTACTGTTTCTGTAAACTTATTTAATTCAAGACCTTTATCAGTTCCACCAGTAATTAGTGTTACTGGTTTTCCGAAGGCCTGGGTTGCGGCGGCTGCTGCTTCTGGAACGGTGGCACATGTATCATTATAGAATTTGTATGTAGTGCCTGCATTGTTTTTCCAGTTGTGGAAATACTGAAGGCGATGTTCAACTCCCTGCCATTCACCAAGGATTTTTACAATACGTTCTGCAGGAATGTTCATTAAATACATAACAAGGGCCGCATTTAAAACATTAGTTTTCATGTGCTCTCCTGGTACTGAAAGGCCTTTTAAAATTGTTTCCGGTTTGTTCATTCTTGGAAGAAGAATTTTTCCTACCCAGGTATTTCGAGGACCTTTTTCCTGCCATACACCATATGTTTTTTCAGGGAGTTTTGTTTTGCTATAACGAAGTACTGTTCCTTTTGTTTCCGATGCAAAAAGATTTCCCCAGGTTTCTGTTTCTGGATAAAGCATCTGATCTGGGCCTGTTCCAGGTTCATCTCCATCAAAATCAAAAAGGGAATAATCTCCACCATCCTGATTGGTGTAAATAAGTCTCTTGTCTTTTACATAATCTTCCATGTTGCCATACCAGTTCTGATGATCTGGCACAATTTTTGTGATGATGGAGATATAAGGTTTAAGAACTCCACGGCCCCTTAAATCTGCCAGCTGCCATGAAGAAAATTCAATTACAACAGGAGTATCCTGATTTACTTCATCAATGAATGTAAGAGGACTTACTGTAATGTTTCCACCAAGGAAAGCTTTGTATCCTGCGGTTTTAAGTCCGTAATAAATGGCACTTACTGTAGAAGATTTTCCCTTGCTTCCTGTAACTGCAATGATTGGTGCATTTGTAAAACGAAGGAAAATAGAAAGATCGGTTTCAATTGCTTTTGCGGCTGCAAGGTATTTGTTTCCTTCATATTTAACACCAGGGTTTTTAATTACACAATCTGCATTTTCAAAATCTTCTATGCGATGTTCTCCAAGACGATATGTAAGACGGCTTGTGTCTAAGTCTGGATCATTATTAATTTTATCTACAGTTGACTGAAGTTGTTCCTGAGTTTTCATATCTGTAACAAGAACATAGGCACCTTTCTTTAAGAAAAAGCGAACAGCTGCTTCACCACCACCATTAAGACCAAGACCCATAATTGTAACATGTTTGTCGCGGATTGCATCAATTGAAGAAAAAGCACAGGTACGTGAATATGAATGAAATTCCATGGAAAACCCCTTTGTGAAAACTTTAAAAAAAAAGCCTCCCTGGAAAACAAGGAGGCTCATGCCGGGAACCAGAATCGAACTGGCACGTCGATCGCTCGACACAGGATTTTAAGTCCTGGGCGTCTACCAATTCCGCCATCCCGGCGACGTATTTAATAATATAGTAAAAATAGAATTGTTTCAAGGGGACATGAAATAAAAAAAAAGGAATTTTTACTAGCACAATTTTTATAAAAAATATATTCTATCTTCATGTTTTATGTAGTATTTAAGCAATTACTGATTATGGCACTTATTGTGCTTGGTGGATTTACTTTTGCAAAAGCCTTTAAGGTTGATGATAAGGAACAGAAATTTTTAAGCAAGCTGCTTATTTATTTTATAAATCCGTTTTTGATTTTGAATGCATTAAATATTGATTTTGAACTTACAAAGTTTATTCAATTGTCACTGGTCTTTGCCCTTTCCCTTGTTGTTCATTTAATCATGATAGGTCTTGCTCTTTTATTTTCACGTACAAAAAATTCTGAAGAAAAAGATTGTTGTAATCTTGATGCATTAGCAATGATGTTTTCAAACTGTGGATTTGTTGGTATTCCATTAATTCGTGGTGTTTTTGGTGATGAAGGAGTTTTCTATTTATTGGGATTCCTTGTTGCTTTTAACGTAATAATGTGGACTTACGGTTATGCAAAATTAAGCGGTCGCGTGAATGTTAAAAAGATTGCTACTAATCCAAATATGATTGCTGTAATCATAGGCTTAATTGTGTTCTTTGTTCCTTTTCCATTGCCAGAAGTATTATCAAAAGCAATTGGGATGATTGGGGAATTAAATAGTGCTATTGCTATGATTTTAATTGGCGTTCTGTTTGCAGGTTTTACCTTTGATGTAAAATACATAAAGCACATTGTAAAGGTTTGCTTTGTCAGATTGATTCTTGTTGGATTTGTAGTAACAGTTCTTATTCTTTGTATTTATAAAGTTCTTTTACCAATAATAAATCCTGTAGATTACCAACTATTAAAAATGATTCTTTTTGTAGTTCTGATTTGTGCATCTTGTCCAAGTGCAACCAGCGTACCTAGTCTTGCCTGCCTTTTTAACAAAGATGGGGAATATTCAAGTATGCTGGTTTGTATTACCAGTCTTTTGTGTATGATAACAGTTCCTGCTGTTGTTGCCTTTGCAGAATTATTGTTCAAATACCTGGCATAAGGTTTTATGCTTTAGAAAATAAAGAACACATTCAATTTTTTCTTTTGGAATATTAAGTAATTTAGAGGCGGCATGGCGATAACAGTCTTGCTGGCCTCTATATTTTTCCACGTTGATTTCATTATCAGATTTGTAATCCACAATTGTATATGTGCCATTTGCATTCTGAAAAATCAGGTCTATGGAACCTGTAAAAATGGTTTCATCATGGAACATGCGAAATGCCCATTCTGCTTTATAAAACAGTCCTGCATTTTTTGCTGCTTCAAATTTTTTACCAATCTCATGATTAGAAAATTCATGGCACATTAAGATGCAAAGCTGTTTTTTTTCATCAATTGCTTTTTCGCCTAAGTTTTTAAATAATTTTGGTTCTGGCACATAATCTTCTGGAGACATGCCTTTAGCCTGCATTTCCAGATAGGAGTGAATTAAGGTTCCAAAATCTGCCGCTGTAAACTCTCCGTTAGAAAGGTAATCTGGAGAAGAATCAAGAATTTTTCCTGCATCTCCATCCTCCCTCTTTCCACAATCATATTCTTTTTCAAGAGAACTTGGGGTTTTTCTATTAGAAACTGGTTCTTCCAGAATAATTGTGGGTTCATTAGAGTAAATTGCCTGCACCTGCTGAAAATTTATGGATTTTTTTCTTTCAAAAAGCTTTACCATTCCATAGGCATCAGTTTTTTTAATAAGGGGAATTGTAGAAAAATCGAAAGGTGCATTTTCTACATATTCAGTTTTATCCATTCCAAAGGTGTATTGTTTTTCGCTTTCTGGATAATAATGTCTTATAAGCTGTTCTAAAAGATGGGTTGGATATGAATCATCTTTTTTAGAATATTTTCCTGGCACTTGTTTCCAGCTTCCAACGATATAAATAGAATCTATTGCACGGGTAATTGCAACGTATAAAAGTCTTCGGAATTCTGCAAGCTCTTTTGCTTCAGCAAGGGATTTTTGTATTGTATAAAAATAATTATTTGCTTTAGCATCTGCAATGCTAGGTCCAGTTTCTTCTTCGAAAAAGATTTTTGCTTTTTCAGATTTTGTTTTTATATTAATGCACCCGTAGATAAAAACATGTTTAAATTGTAATCCTTTACTTTTATGGATAGTCATAATTTGTACAGAATTATTTTTTTCAATTGGATAAGTTAATTCGGTGGTTTCAATTTCAGCTTCATTACTGAAAGAAGAAGTTTCTGAATCTTTAATAATTGCCAGTTGATCTACAAACCAGGCTATGCTCTTTCCACTTTCATCTGTATTGCGAGCCAATTCGAACAGCATATCAAATTGTTCTGCAAATTGTGCTGTGTTCTGATTCAGCAGGGTTTCGTAATAATATCCTGTTTGAATCCATAAATCGCTGATGGTTTTACACAGTGGCTGACTCAAAATTATTTTTCTTAGTGGAAGATGAAGGCTTGTAAGAGAAGACATTTCATTTAAAACTTCAGTAATTGATTTTCCGCAAAATGGGGATGCCATATAAGCAGCCATGGCACTCTTATCAGTTGGATAAACACATAATCTTAAATAATTATATATGTCGTTTACAGGACCATCTTGGAAAAGGGAATTATTCTGATCCTGTGTATAATCAATGTTAAAATAGTTTAACCATTTTGTAATATAAGCCCGGTCTGTTCTGTTTTTATCCAGAATGGCAAAATCACTGGCAGACAAAGATGAATCAGCGGCTAATTTTTCGGAGATTGTTTTTGCCATAAAAAAGGACTGCTGGTCTTTTTCTGAAAGCATGTCATATTCCAGTAAATCTTTATTTAATAAGCAGGCATGAATTGGCACCGTTTTATCTGTAAGAATTGGAAATTTCATAACTTGTTTTTTCAGAGGGTCATATTTATAGGCTTTTGTAAGATATTTTGCCTCAAATAATTCTGTAGTTTTGTTATTAAAGATAGAAAAATCACCTTCAAACATAAGGTTAAAGGCTGTCAGCATTTCCAAAGAAGAACGATAATTGTAAGTCATTGGTGACGGTTCTTTAATTACTGGCAGGGTTCGTAATTCATTAAAAACAGAAACATCAGCACCACGGAATTTGTATATGGATTGTTTTTCATCCCCTACAAAAAATAACTTTTCCTGATTTCCACAAAGAAGAAATAATAAATCTCTGTTCTTTCCGTTGTTATCCTGAAACTCATCAATCATAATGCGGCTAAAAGAGTTTTGTTCCTGCAAAAGTAATTCTGGATTTTCCTGCAAAACTTTAAGGGCCAGTTCGCTAATATCTTTAAAAGTGAGATTACCAGAAATACGTTTTGATTTATTTACAGATGCAAGGAATTCATCAAACAATTCAAATAAAGCCTTTATCTGGTTATGCTGAATAATAAAATAGCAGATTCCCTTTACTGTATTTTGTAAAGCATCCTTAAAATACATTATGTGATTTTTTATTGGTTTATCAGGATTACTTGGTGTGGCTTGGGAAAAAGAAAAACAATCAATTTGTTGCAAAATGGTCTGGGCTGTTTTTATGCCTTCTTCAGAAAATAATGCATCTTTTGTTTCAAAGCTTTTATTTAAAACATCATTATATTCATAAGATTTGTCTATGTTTGGTTTTGCCAGGGCCATGTATTTTGAAGTGCTTTCAGAAAATGCATTTTCACATTCAGTCTGAATCTGTTTTGCCAGGCTTTTATAATTTTTAATAAAAGAAACGTTTCTTGCAGCTGCTGCTTCTTCCATTTTGTTTTCCATTTTTATTAGCTCTGGAGACAGATTTTCATTTCCTATTATTTTTCCTGTTACATAACGATTCCATGCAAAAAGAATTTTTTCTTCTTGAAGATTAAGTTTATCTGCAAAATAATTATGAGGCGTAATGAGGGAAGTATATTTTTCTATGGTGGCGGCAAGAAAATCATTTGCAAAATCCTGGAACTTTCCGGATTGGGCATAGGTTTGTACTGCCAGATTATTTTTATGTTCGAAAACAAATGGAAGTGCAAGATTTCTTATTTCCTGTTTTGAATCACTAGAGCCAGCCGAAAAATCTGGTCGTATTCCATAAATATTTGCGGCCTGTTTCACAATTCCCGAACAATAAGAGTCTAAGGTTTGAATGTGAACTTCAGAAAAATCTTCCAAAGCCTGAGCTGCTCTTTTCTTTTCTAATGGAGGGGTTTTCTCATTATGGGCAAAAAAACTAAGAGTATCATAAATACGACGGTACATTTCACCTGCCGCTTTTTTTGTAAAGGTTAATGTAAGAATTTGAGAGGCGGGAATGTTTTCTGACATTACAAGCCATGCAAATCTAGTGGCAAGAACCTGAGTTTTTCCAGAGCCTGCACCGGCGGCTACAACTGAGTTACCTGTGGCACAACAAGCTTCTTTTTGAATAGGATCCAGATTTTTAGGTAAAAGATTTAAATATTCGTATTTTTCCATGATTAGTTTCCCTCCTTTATGTTTTTCATTCCCACCGTATAAGAATAGCGGCAAATAGATTTGTGATGGCATTGAATACAAGTTTCGTAAGGCAATATTCCTGCTTTTTCAGGAGAAAAATCCAGGTCTTTAATTTTTTTATCAAATATTTCTGCATATTTTTCAAAGACTTTTAAGGATGGAATAAAATCCTTATATTCTTTTTCACCTTCTTTTATAATGAAGGTGCTTTTTGAATCTTTTATAGCATAAAATGCTGCATTACTAATAATTCCCTGTTCTGTGTTGGATAGCAGGGTTACGTACATGGAAATTTGAAAGTCATTTAATTTTTCAGATTCAGAATCAGAATTAGAATCAGAATCAGATTCGGAAATAATACAATCTTTAACAGTTGGAATGGATTGACTGGAATTTTTGTAATCAATAATAGAAAAATTTGACGGAATAATAGAACTGTCTTCTTTTGATAACAAACAATCTATAATGCCGAAATAACTCCAGTCAAGATTTGAAGGATTGCTTCTAATTCCCTTTTCTACACCACGAACATAGTAACCCCCAAAGGTAGAAAGAAATTCATTAAGAAATTCCAGAATGTTGTTTGCAAGATTTTGTATTTGGGAAGTAAACATGGTAATTACAAGGGGGCTGTCATGAAAATCCTGTTTATAATCATCAATAGCATTTTGGGCATAGCCTTCAATCTTAGTGTAGATTTTCTGCAAGTCAGAAATTTTGCCATTTTCATCTAATTTAGGTAAAGGTTCACCAGAGTTCATATATTCTTTCATGAATAATTCCAGAATCTTGTGATTCAGTTTACCCATATCAAAAGGGCCTAAAAGTTTAGTATCTAATGATTCTTCTTTTATTTTTATTGCGTTTTTAAAGAGCCAGTTCCGTGGACATTGAAAAAACTCTTTAAGATCAGATTGGGTAATGACATTTTTTGTAAAATCAGGATTTTTTTCGTTTTTGTTTCGCTGGGTAATGAGCACATCCTTTATCCGGTCTTTTAATGTCTGATTCAATTCTGTTGCAGGGAATGTGTTTTGAATACGATTTTTATTGTTAATCCACCAGTTCTGGAACTGGTTTTTTTGAGCTAGGGAATAAGAGGAAATTTCTTCTGCATTACAGCTTAAAAATGCTTTTTTTTCATTAAGGATAAAATCTTCATTATCTAAGTCTTTCAAAGGATTTAATAAAATATTTCCAGAATGGTCTGTTGCTAACTTAAGATAGTTGTGACTGATTGCAAAGCCGGAAAAAGTTTCTTCTGCAAAACTAAAAATAACATCATTATCACATATGTTTTTTGCATATAATGTTATAAACGCTTTTGAAGGATTAAATTGCTTGTCTCGCTCAATAAGTCCAAGTTTTTTCCGTTTTTCATTATTTAAAAAATTCATGGATTTATTTATTACTTCCAGGTTTGCCTGACTTGCATCTATTATATATTGATATTTTATATTTGCAGCTGCGGCTAGTTTGTAGGGATAAACATTTACTCCAACTTTGTCGGTTTGTGGAGTGTAAGTTTTTTGAGATAGTTCAGAAATAAAAAAATTATAAGGGCTATAGATTTTCAAATTATTATCTGCACAAAATTTTTCTTCAATCTGAGCAAATTCTTTTAAGTGTACAATACAGCGGCTTATAATATTGTTAGCCTGAATAGAAAAATCTGAATCATTAAGGAAATCTCTCTTAAAATTTCCCCATTCTGTATCTATTTCTTTAAAACTTTTTGCATTATACATTTTTGTTAATCTGTAGCGAAGTTTTCTGTAAAAGTCTAATTCTCTTGTATCTTCTTTTACGCTTCGTAATGCTTCTTCCCAAATGTCAATTTTAGTTCCATTTTCATTTGTGTAGTTACAAAGGCATCTCATTCTGCTGCCTTCTTTAATAACATTTTCCCGGCAGATTTCAGAATCTTCTTTCCATGGAATATATTCATCTAAAATTAAGGCACGAACACTGTTATAAGAAAAATCTGAATTACAGCAATCCTGAATCTTTGTAAAAATTGCCCCTGGTCCGTTTTTAATTAATGGAAGTCCAGCCCTAATTACAAAAGGAATGCAATATTTTGTAAATTCTCGTTCTAAATATGGTCTATAGGTTTGAATGTCTGGAACATTTAAGCTTATGCTTTCATAGGGAATACCATTTTCGTGTTGTTTTCTGATGCGTAATAAAATGCGGCGTAATTCTTTTCGGGAATCAGAAAAACCATAGCAAAGTGGATTTTTATTATTTAAAATATCTTGGGAAATGGTTATAAGTGTGATGGATTCATTGTTGCTTAAAGTGTCAATGTAATCCGCAAAATCTTCTAATATTTCTGGGAAAACAATAATAAATTTCTGGCTTGTGCTCTGAAAATCTGGAATAATCCAGGAAGGTTCGAACATGTTATTTTTTTCTAGAAAAGCTGTATATCGTTCATAAATCAAATGAAAATCATAATCTTCATCATCGTAGGGCTCATTAAGCTGGGAACGAAGCTCTTCCCATTTTCTTAAGCCGGGGAGCATTTTTGTAATCCAGTCTGTAAAAGAATTTGCTTCCTTTGCAAATTCCGGATTAATTATTTTTTTTAAGAAAGGGGAGTCGCTGTTTTCACCAATAAGATTTTGTACCCAGAATTTTCTTAAAGTAGCTGGGATAGAGGTTTTTCCTTCTTCTTTACCTTTTATAAACTGACTTTTAAATTTGTCCCATGCAGTAAAACGTTCAAGTGGGACTGCACTACAACCAGATTCTTCAGGATGAGTAACAATCCAGTCAATCCAGGAATTTTTTACTACATCTGTGGAAAAAACAAAAATGCAGTTTTCATCTTTAATATTTTCCACAATGATATTATTTAATTCATCTGGGTTAATTTGTTTAATCATTACTTTTCTCCTTTTTTATTGAATAAGAATCTGAATCTTCTGCCGCACTTAATGCAAGGGAAGCCAAATCGCTAATATATTGAGCTTCCGCTGCCGTTTCTTTTGTGGTACCCGCTTTTCCCAAAGATAGTCTCTGAGTTTTTTTCTTTTCTTCCCGAATTTCCAAAAGATTTTTGGCACTTAAAAGAATCTGTGCTGCTTCAAAAGCCTTTATATGTAAACATTGGGCAATTGCACTTTCTTCCTGCTTTGTAAGATTTTCCAAAGTTGTAAATTGCTTTTGCAGTTCCAGTGCCCGCTTTTTCCCCACTCCCGGTAATTCCAGAAAAATAGAATCAGTATTTTCTTTTGTTCTAAGCTTCTGGTTTCTGCTGGTAGCAAATCTATGAGTTTCATCACGAACTCTTTGCAGTAATCTAAGAGCATCACTTCGTTTTGGTAAACAAATTGGTGTGGAATTTCCAGGACGATAAATTTCTTCATCTCTTTTTGCAAGGCCCGCAATTGGAATATCAAGACCCAGTACCTGTAAAATTTCGTTTACAGCATTTACCTGACCAATACCACCATCTATAAGCAGTAAATCAGGTAATTCAGACTGTTCATTAAGCAATCTTGTATAACGTCTGGATACTGCTTCCCGCATAGAAGCAAAGTCATCAATATAACCATCGGTAGTTTTCAAACGGAAATAGCGATAGTTCTTTTTATCAGGATTTCCATTATAGAAGCTGATTAAAGAAGCTACAGGGAATTTTCCCCCAATATGGGCAATATCAAAACCTTCAATACGAACGGGGAGACAGGGAAGTCCTAATTTTTCTTTAAGTTCTTCCATTGCAGGAGTATCTCCTCGGTCTCTAAGACGGCGAACAATATCTTCTTTTGCATTCTGAATACACATATTCATGCTGGCTGTTTCTCTTGGTGAATTTGAGTCTACTATACTCAGGTGACAATTAATGTCACTATAAGTTTCTGCCAGCCATTTTTTTATGATTTCCAGACTTTTTGTTGTAGGAATAACAATGTTGGGTGGAATCTGACTGCTGTCTTCATAATAACAAGCCATAAATTCTCCAACTAAATCATCATCATCGTTAAGACTTTCTGCTCTGTAATTTTCACGTCCCAGCAATTTTCCCTGGCGAATTTTTAGAACTGTAAAACTAACAAGTTCCCCTTCTGAATAATAACCAATATAGTCTTTATCCATAGAATCAAAATCCTGAACAACATTCTGATTGTGCATAATCATCAGGGCTTTTATTCCATCTCGCAGGCGGGAGGCTTTTTCAAAATTCAATTCTGCAGCAGCGGCTTTCATTTGGGCAGTTAGTTTTTCAATATTTTCCTGACTCTGACCTTCCAGTAATGCAATTATTTCCTGTATATATTCGTTATATTCTTCTTTTGAAATTTTATTACAGCAGGGTGCCTTGCATTGGTTCATGTGATAGTAAAGACATGGGGCTTCTCTTTTTCGTAAGGTTCTGCAATGTCTTAAAGGATACAATTTAAAAATTGTTTCTATGAAAACATCCAGGGCTGCAACATCCGGATATGGACCAAAATAGGTGGAACCATCTTGCAAAATTCTTCTTGTTCTAAAAATTTTAGGATAATCTTCTTTAGTAATACGTAAAACAGGATAAGATTTGCCATCCTTCAAGTTTATATTGTAGCGAGGGGTATATTTCTTTATTAAATTGTTTTCCAGAATAAGAGCTTCGTATTCATTTAAGGTTGTAATGTATTCAATAGAAGCGGCATGGGAAATCAATAATCTTGTTTTTAATTCTTTCTGTCCGGAAAAATATGATGAAAGTCTGTTTTTAAGATTTTTCGCTTTTCCAACATATATGACAGTATTTTCTTCATTTCGCCATAGGTATACTCCGCTGGAGGTTGGAGCTTTTAATGCTGTTTGATGTAAAATTTCTCTGTAATTTGTTGAACTGGACATTTGTTATATTTTAACAGAATAATGGAAAATTCTAAAGACAATATTATTGTATACCGATGTTTAAACTGTAAAAGAGTATTTAAACTGTTATATTATAAGGGTGTGGGGCAAGTTATAAAATGAAAAAAGGAATTAGAAAAATTGTTATTTCTACTTTGATTTTGTGTTCTATGAATGCTGCCTTTTCAAAAGATATTATTCTTGGTGGAAAAGAAGGGTGGCCTGTTTTTCAATCAGAGCAGAATATTACAAAAGGGAAGGGACGCTTTGGGTACGAATGTATTCAGCTGGCAACAAATTCTTTTGAAAATGACTCTGATACAGATTTGCTTATTGATTTTGAAAATCCGGCTTGTCCAATTGCAGCAGGAAATTACGAGATAGTTTACAACAATTTAAAGCTTTCAAATCAGACAATTATGGAAAAATCTGCCGGTCTTTGTAGAAACATGGGCGGTATGAATATTATGGGAAAACCCGGTGCATTTTTTGGTACAAAGGGAGTTCAAGGCTCTTTTACAATTGAATTCTGGCTTTGTCCTTCTATTGCAGAAAATGGGGAAGTGGTTTTAGATTGGGAATCTTCTAAAACCCAGAAAGGACAACTTATTTATCAGTTAATGAATTGTTCTTTTAATAAAGGTCATCTTGAATGGAATTTTACGAATTTTTTTGAAGGATATGCAGAAGAAACTGTAACACTTGCTGGTTCAACAAAAATTATTCCAGATGTTTGGGCGCATCATGCTGTTACATATGATTGCGAAACTGGTATTCTTGAATATTTAGTAAATGGTGTAACAGAAGATATTATTTATATTACTTCAAATGGTAAAGAAAGTGGACAGATTTATCTTGTATATTTAGGTGAAGAATCTGAATTGCAGTTCTGTAAAGAATATACAGGAAAAATTGATGAAATTAGAATTTTACGTCGCCCATATAGTGAACCTGATTATCAGTCGGCAGAGAATGCAGGAAAAATTGGCAGAATGTTATATGCTCCAAAAGGCGGCAGATTTATAACAAAACCAATTGTAGTTTCTACAGGCTCTCAATTAACCCGTCTTGTGGCAGAAATGGCTGTTCCTTCTCAAACAGAAGTTTGTTATTATGTTCGCTCTGGTGACAATTATTTTAACTGGTCTAGCACTTATCCAGAGTGGAAGCCAGTTGTTAGTGGTGAAGAAATTAAAGATGTAAATGGAATGTATTTTCAAATAGCTTGTGATTTATATCCAGATGGAAATGGTTCTGTTTCTCCTTCTATAACACAAATAAAGCTTGAATTTGAAGAATTGCCTCTTCCAAATCCTCCTTTTACGGTAAAAGCCCAGGCAGGAAATGGAAGTGTAACACTTAGCTGGAGTTGTTCAGTTGATAATACAACAGGAGGATATTATATTTATTATGGTACTCGTCCTGGTGAATATCTTGGACGTTTTGCCGCAGAAGGTAATTCTCCAATTAATGTTGGAAATACTACAAGTTATAAAATTACGGGGCTTGAAAACGGAAAGATTTATTATTTTGCAATAGCTTCCTGGTCTGCCCTTGATGATAGAATTGTTGGTCCATTATCAAAAGAAGTTTATGCTAGACCTGCATCACGATTAAAGTAGGAGTGTGAGTAACTATGTCAGAACAGTTTATAACAAATGTAAATGAAAAAAATCTTATACTTACAAGAGCGCAAGGTGCAGTAATTGCCAGAGATTTTACAACTGCTGCGGTTTTGTATAAGCAGCTTTTACGGGATGAACCTTCAAATGTTGATTATTTAAAGGAGCTTGGTTCAATTTATGTAAAAAATAATGAGGATGAAAAGGCAATTCCTTATTATGAACAGATTATTACATTCTATCCTCACTATATTGAAGCAATGAATAGTTTAGGGGCAATCTTCCGCCGCTTAAAACGCTATGAAGAGTCAATTCAAATTTTACAGAGAGCACTTGATGAAGGAAGACAAACAGCCGCTGTAAATTACAACCTTGGTTTTACATATAAAGAAATGGGAAATTATGATGATGCAATTGAAGCTTTTACTGCTGTAATCCGTGAAAATCCATCAGATGTTCTTGCCTACAATCATATGGGATCAATTTATCTTGCAGAAAAACAATATGAAAAAGCAATTGCATCTTATAGAAAAGGATTGCAGGTAGACCCAAATCATCCTATTTTGAATTATAACCTTGCCCGTTGTTATACAGAAGCAAATATGACAAATGATGCAATTCGTTGTTATGAAAAAACCTTGCGGGTAAAACCAGGTTGGATTGAAGCCATAAAAGATTTTAGTACAGTTTTAATTAACTGTCAGAAAACAAAAGAAGCTTCCAATTTAGTTCAGCGTTCAATTCAGCTTCATCCAAATGATTCAAAATTGTTGGGAATGCTGGGGAAAATTTATCTAGATCAGTATGATTACGACTCTGCAGAAAAAACATTTATACGAGCCCGCAGTTTAGACGGCAAAGATGTTGATATTTTGAAAGGCTTAGCAGAAGCTTTAGAAAAGGAAGAAAAACCTAAAGAAGCCCTGGAAGCAGTAAATTCAGCCTTGGAATTAGAACCAGACAACAAAGATTTAATCAAACAATATGTATATACACTTCTTTCTGCAGAAGATTATGATGCGGCTCACCATAATGTTCAAAATCTTTATGAAGATAATGGGCAGGAGGATCCTCAGGTTTTGGATTTATATGGGCAGTATTGTATTTGTACAAAGCAGGAAGAAAATGCAAAACAATATTTTGATGAAATAGAAAAAAATAATAAGCAGTATAAAAACCACTTGCTTTCTCAGGCAAACAGATATAATCAGATTGGTGAAACTGACAAAGCTGTTGAAAAAGCAGAAGAATTTGTTTCAAAAGTAAAAGATAATCCTGAAGGATATAACACACTTGGTAAAATCTATCAGCAGGCTGGTAATTTAGAGGGTGCAATTGATTCATATAACAAAAGTAAAACATTAGTAAAACCAAATGTTCTTGCTGATAAAAAAATCAATAATCTTCAGGAAATGATTAAAGCGAAAAAAAGCGAAGAACCCGTTGTGGAAGTTGCTCCAGTAACAGAAGAAAAGGTTGAAGAAGAAACTCCAGCAGTTTCAGGTGTGGAGCCAGAAAAAGAGCCTGAAGAATTTGATTTTGGTACAATGGGTGATAATGTTCCAATGGGAGAGGCTTTGCTGGAAAAAGAGGATGATTTCTTTGAGGATGACTTGGAAGAGCCAGAAGAAATTATTGAAGAAGAAATTGAAGAAGAGGAAGAACCAGAACCAGAGCCAGAGCCAACACCTTCTTTTGGAGAGTATTCGAATCCATTTGGAAATAATATGGATGCCTTAGAGGATGAAAATCTTTCACCTTTTGAAGATTCATATAATGAACCAAAATCTGAAAATGAACAGCTTGTTCCAGATGCAGATTTGTCTGGAGAAGGAAAACAGAATAAACCAGATGATGAAGATTTGCTAGATTCTATGATGAACAGTGCTGCAAGTGGACCTGAGCCCGCAGCTAGTGCGGATGATGCAGATAGAGCAGCTAGTGCAGATAAAGCAGATAGTGCAGATTCCGCAGACAAAGCAGATAAAGCTGATAGAGCAGATAAGGTAGATTCTACAGATAGTGCAGCTTCAATAGATAATGCAGATAAAGCAGAGCCTGCAGAAAGCACAGATAAAGCAGTTTCCGCAGACAAAACAGACAAAGCAGAGCCCGCAGATTCCGCAAACAAAGCAGATTCCGCAAACAAAGCAGAGCCTGCTGATTATTCTGATGATCCAGAGGATGCAAGTGATTTCTTTGATTCACTTGGTGATATGGATACCGGTTATGATAATGGAAATGAGGCAGGAAATAATCCATATGAAAATCAGAATCCATATGAAAATCAAAAAACTTATGAAGC
>JAHAZJ010000196.1 GCA_018385315.1 Treponema sp.
AGATATTTTTGTTCAAAGAAAGCTTATCTTCTTCTGCAGCACCATCAAGGAAGTTCTGGAATACTTTTGGTCCAAATGCAAGGCTCAAGATTGCTCCACCAACTCCAGAAGTTGAAGAATAGCGACCACCAATGTAATCATCCATATAGAAAGCAGCCATATAGTCTGGGTTGTGGGCCAATGGAGAAGTTTCTGATGTTACAGCAATCATGTGTTTAGAAGCATCACAGCCAGCAGCCTTAATGAATTCTTTTACAAATGATTCGTTTGTTAAAGTTTCAAGAGTAGTTCCTGATTTAGAAACCAAGATGAAAATTGTTTTAGAAATATCAAGTTTTTTGCAAACAGCAGCAGCATCATCCGGGTCAACATTAGAAATAAAGTTTGCTTCCATTTTGAAAGTATTGTTTTTCTTTGCCCAGTTTTCCAAAGCAAGGTACATAGCTCGTGGACCAAGGTCAGAACCACCAATACCAATCTGGCAAACTGTTGTATATTTTTCGCCCTTTTCGTTTACCAATTTTCCTGAGTGAACATCGTTGGCAAAATCAGCAATGCGTTTTACTTCGTTGATGTAGAATTCCCGTTTGTTTACACCATCAGCCATAACATCTTTTCCAAGCTGACCGCGAGTAAGCTGGTGCAATACCATTCTATTTTCACCAGTGTTGATTACAGATCCATTCAAAAGGTCCTGATATTTTTCAACAAGCTGCTGTTCATCAGCAAGTTCTGCTAAAGTTTTAAGAATCTGTTCATTAACCTGTTTTGCAGCATAATTATAAGTAAGATTTCCACCCATTGGGATAGAATATTTTGCAATTCTGTCAGCTGCATTAGCAGAAGAAAGTTCATCGGCTACAGAAACCATTCCTTTAAGAGACATCAACTTCTTCCAGGAAGAAAGTTTGTCAGCATTTGACCATGTAATCATAAATTTATTCTCCATTGCCATAAATCCAGGCAGTTTTTTTGACGTTTGGCATTATTATAGTAGATTTCCCCTACATAGTAAATTGTTTTAAGTGCATTCTTTCATATAAAAAAAAATCCCGTTACTTTATTCTGCAACGGGATTCCTATGCTTGTTTTATATAAAAGACATTTATTTTATCATAATAGCCTGTCTTCTATTTCCACTTTCAGTAGCTTCAGTTTTTACAGAAGGAACTCTTGTCTGTTCACGACGATTATTCTTTTCCTGTTCTTTTGCAAGCTCCTGCTTTTTCCATTCTTCATATTTTCTTTTTTCTTCAGCTTCTTTTCTTTCTTCTTCGATTCTCTTCTTTTCTGCCGCAACTCTTGCTTCTTCTATTCTCTTCTGCTGTGCCTGATATCTTTTTTCTTCAATTTTTTTAGCATCTTCCAGTTTTTTTAACTTGGCCTGATAGTTTCTTTCAGCCTGTTTCTTCAATTCTTCAAGTCTTTTAAGTTCATCCTGAAGTTGTTTGTTCAATGCTTTTTTCTGGTCTTCAATATTCTTTAATTCAGTCTGATACTGTTTGTCATTCTGATTTTTATTATTTTCATAATCAATTTCATACTGGTATTTTTTGCTTTCCTCTTTTGCACATTTTTTACAATACTTAATGCCATGAGTTTTGCATTTTTTAGCCTGATTACCGTTGTTATATTTTTTATCACGACGATTTTGTCTTGTTTTTTCAAGTTCTGCTTTAGTTTTATTTCCATTATAAGTTGAAACTGAAACAGTTACGGAACTACTTGTATTAGCAGCAAATACAGGTGTTGCAGCCATACAAACCATCATAAAACCAACACTCATCATCTTAATCATAGTCTTTTTCATATTCATTTCCTTGCCTCAAAAATAAGGTCTTAATTTTCTTTTTTTGGATTCTCTACAGAATCAAGTGCCAGATCCATTTGTTTCATCTGACAATACTAACTATAATGCATTAAAACCGGGCAAACATGAAAAGATGTTTTGAATCACCTAAGAGACTTCTTAAAAACTCGTGAGGATTTATTAAGAATAGAGCATTTTTACTCTTGACAAATTCACGCTCAGGAAATAACATTAAATTATGGATTTGAGAACAGTATTAACAACAGACACAGTTAACCTTCACTTAAAAGGTACCACTAAAGAAGAAATTGTAGACGAAATGCTTGATGTTTTATATAAAGCAGGAAAAGTAACAGATAAAGCAGCTGCACGTGAATGTGTATTAGATCGGGAACGCAAAATGTCAACTGGAATGAAACATGGAATCGCTATTCCCCACGGAAAAACAGATACAGTAACAGACTTAGTTGCTTGTATTGGTATTTCTGACAATCCTGTTGATTTTGATTCATTGGATCAGGAACCATGTAGAATCTTTATTATGACTTTGTCACCTGTTAATAAAACTGGTCCACATCTTCAGTTCCTTGCAGAAGTAAGTTTACTTTTCAAGAGCCCTGAAAAACGTCAGGAAATCCTTAATACACAGGATAAAGCTGAAGTTATCAGAATATTAACTGAATAGTAAGAAAAGGGATTGGGAAGACCAATCCTTTTGTTTTTAACAAACAATCTCTTTCAAAAAGATCAGTAAATGCTGGTCTTTTTTTATTTTTAGACATTTATTATAATATAGAACGAAACCTGTTTTTATCATGCCTGTCATGTAGAACATGTTTTATCATCTCACCTATTAGGGAATTATATGAAGCTGGAAGCTATATTTACAATCAAAAACAATAACTTAATTAAAATTGCAGACAATT
The DNA here is from genome assembly GCA_018385315.1 of Treponema sp. Classification (GTDB taxonomy): domain Bacteria; phylum Spirochaetota; class Spirochaetia; order Treponematales; family Treponemataceae; genus Treponema_D. The sequence goes on from JAHAZJ010000196.1 coordinate 2,737, forward strand.
CCACTGTAGACCCATCGTCCTTAATTAAGGAAACAATTTCCTGGTCTACAATAGAAATGGAAGACGAAATTTACAATGAAGAATATCTTGCAGACTTAAGAAATAAACTTAAAGCCTATGATGAGCAGGGGAATTTTGCAGTTCTGTTACCTGTTGTTGACAAGCCCTTAGAAACTGCAGAACAGAAAGAACTTTTTATAAATGCGTTTAATCACACTGCAAGAAGAATCAAAGATTGTGTAAGTGTGGCAGGTTTTATTATTCCATCAGAAATGCTTTCAGATGCTGCATTTATTCAAGATTTTATGGACACTTTGGCAATTAAACACCCCCAGTATGTTTATTTTGTTTCAAAAGCAGATTCAGAAAAAGTATCTGCTCAACCAGTTTTTGATTCATTAGCTGTTTTGTAATAATGACACAAAAAGGCAATACTGAAAAAGATTATAATTCATCCTCGCCCTTATTCTTTTGCTTTCTTTTTTCCATGCTTATTGCTGGTGCCATTTTTTCTATTATGTTCTTTGTTCCAGAATTAAAGGAACCTGAAATATCAGAAATTTATGTTGTAAATGCTTCGGAAACAGAAGACGAGGAAGATATTCAAGATATTTCCCAATACATTCATGACTACGTTTCCGAAGTAACATTTCAAAGTCTTGATAATGTAAAAGATAAAGGCTTAACTCTTTATAGACAGTCTATGTCCAGAGCCTCTGTAGAAGCATTTTACACAAATATTACAGGTAACAAAGACGTTACAAATGCAATTCTTACCTATGCAGAAAAAAATGACATTCCTCTATCACTAGCTTTCGCTCTTGCCCATACAGAAAGTAAATATAAGGTAACAGCAGTTGGACACAATACAAACGGTACAACAGACAGAGGACTTTTTCAGCTAAACAGTGCATCTTATCCTAGACTTACAGAGGAAGATTTTTTTGATCCTTACACCAGTGCAAAATACGGTCTTGCTCACTTAAAACAATGCCTTCGTTCTGCGGGAAACAGTGTAAGTGCACTTGCAATGTACAATGCGGGACAGGGTCGGGTAAGTTCCAATAAAACTCCTCAAATCACTTTAAACTATATTGGAAAAATCATAAGTTATCAGAATAAACTGGAACAACAATTTACAGATGAAGTTGTGATTTTCTATGAAACTCAGCTGATTCCTGTTAAATAAATATATGGAGTGCAAGATATTTTATGGGAGAAATAATGAAAAAAATAAAATCTATATGCTTTGTAGCTTTATGTCTTTACATGACTGCTTGTCAAAAAAACAATGATAAATCTCAGGTTTTCAATTCTGAAGCTTCAAATCAAGATGTTCAGCAGGAAATTACACAGGCATCAGAATTTACTGAAGAAACAGAACCTTTAATTTCTGATGCACCAGAAGCTTTATCACAAGAAGAATTAGATGCAGATTATCCTCTAGGATTTTCCCAGGAATTGATAAAAGCCTTTGAGGAATCAGATGATAACTGGGTTTCAGACAGTTATGGCCCTGTTGTAAAACAATGGATTACTGAAATTTCACAGAATAATTCTATAGATTTACTTTTAAAATATTGTAAAGAATGTGAAAAACGAACTTATTTTGAAAGAAGCTTTAATACAATGCCAAATCCATTAATTTGTGTTATTGAAGCAGACTGGAAAGAAGGATTTGATACCTTGCTGGAACAATATTATGATCTTGTTAATTTAAAATATGAAACAGAAAAACACAGTGAAACAACAGAATTTCCTCTGCAAGCTGCAGTAAAATCTGGAAACCTTTATTATGTAACAAGACTTTTAGAAATGAGTGCAGATGTAAATGTGGATATTCAGGAATCTCTTTACAGCCCATTAAAGAATAATCTTCTTTCTTTCTGTAATAATGAGGAAATAGAAACACTTTTAATCTCAAAGGGAATTGAAACTTCTTTTGAGACTAACATGAAAATGACAAAGTGCACTCCAGAAAAAGCAAACTCTGTTAAACTATACGAATCTCCAGACGAAAATGCACCTTTTATAGAATATGAATTTTCAGATGAAGACTGTTTTACAGTAACAGAAGTAAGTTATAAAAAAGGGGAAAAAGTCAAAACCAAAGAAATTTCTGGCTATGTTCAACTAGACCGCTGGACAAAGGTAACCGTTAACGGTGAATCTGGCTGGGTAAAACCTGGAGAAATGTTTCTTGCATTTGGATACTACCAGCCATAATACTATTATACCTTAAGTAAAAGCTTGCTAAACTCAAAAAAAAAAATGCCACAATTCCAGTAAAATAACGCAGAAATTGTGGCATTACATATTTTTAATAAATATTAAGTTTTTTTTAACCCCATGTACGGATTAATTCGTAATTGTCTTCTGTTACCTGTGTATAAGCATTATATTCATTACAAGTTGGACAATATTCTGGAGCATTTGTACCTACAACAATGTGCCCACATTTTAAACATTCCCAGATTTTTACAGAACTATCTTTAAACTGCTCTGCACCAGCACTTTTTTCATTAAGTAAAGAGCGATATCGGTCTTCATGTCTTTTTTCTATGGCAGCAATTGCACGGAATTTGGCAGCTAATTCAGGGAATCCTTCCTTTTCTGCTGTTTTAGCAAAGTTTTCATACATATCTGTCCATTCATAGTTTTCGCCATTAGCAGCTGTTGTAAGATTAGTTTTTGTATCACCAATTCCATCCAGCTCATTTAACCACATTTTAGCATGGTTTTCTTCATTATTAGCTGTTTTTGTAAATATATCAGCAATTTTATCATTACCCTCGGCCTTCGCTACCTGTGCAAAATAGATATACTTGTTTCTTGCCTGAGATTCTCCTGCAAAAGCAGCTAAAATGTTTTTTTCTGATTCTGTTCCAGCGTATTTATTCATATACGTTACTCCTTAAAATAAATAATAACATAATATTACTCTAATTATAACAATTTTTCTCTTTATAGGTCAAAAAAAATTTAAACTTTCCAATAAAGTTCATAAATGCAAATATTGTTAAAATTCTAACAATATTTGCATTTTTACCACAAATTTGATACATTTTAATTGGAATTCCACCAATTCCCTATGAATTCAAATTGACCCCTGGTCTTAGAGAGCATAAAATGAGCCTATCAGTTGATTTACCTGAACCAACAAAAAAAAGAATGATCCAACTGCTTCAAATTTTGAAGTCCTGGTCTTCTGGAAAAATAACATCAATGGCAATCAGTAATTCTACCGGTTGGAAAGACAGTCTGATTCGTCATGATTTATGGTTGGTAGGGTTCGGTAAAGGTGTTTCAAACGGGTATTATGTAAAAGAGCTGATAGAAACTCTTACACAGATACTGGGACTTGAACTAGAACAGAATGCAGAAAATCAGACTTTTGTAAAAAGAAATTGTTGCATAGTTGGCTTAGGCAGACTTGGTGCAGCTCTTCTTGATGAAACTCTGGTTGATGGCAGTCCATTTGTTATAAAAGCAGGCTTTGATTCTAACGTAAACCGTGTAGAAATCTTGCGCTCTACTTTCCCTCTTTACCCTGCCAGTGAAATGGACTGGGTAATAAAACGGGAAAAGATTGAATATGCAATTCTGACTGTTCAAGATAGTTCCGCACAACAGATGCATAATCGTCTTGTAAAGGCTGGAATTAAAGGAATTGTTAATATGACAAATGTTGTGTTGACTGTCCCTGATGGCGTGAAAATAGAAAATCTTTCTATAGTAAACGCTTTGAAAATGGTAATTTAAAGGAGAAAATAAATATGTCTAGAGTGTACAATTTTAGTGCTGGTCCAAGCTGTCTTCCAGAAGAAGTTTTACAGGCATGTGCTGCAGAAATGATGGATTATCAGGGAACTGGTCAGTCAGTTATGGAAATGAGCCACCGTTCAAAGGCTTATGAACCAATCATTCAGGATGCTGAAGCAATGGTTCGCAAATTGATGAATGTTCCAGATAACTACAAAGTATTATTTGTTCAGGGTGGTGGTTCAACTCAGTTCGCTATGGTTGCACAGAACCTTGGTATTAAAAATAAAAAAGCTGCTTACATCGAAACTGGTGTTTGGGCAAAGAAAGCAGCCGCTGAAGCTAAAAAACTTGGTATTGCAGTTGATGTAATTGCATCATCTAAAGATAAGAACTACTCTTACATCCCAAAAGTTGAAAAAGTTGAAGGCGACTACGACTATGTTTACATTTGTTTAAACAACACAATAATGGGAACTCACTATGAATACATTCCAGAAACAGGAAACATTCCTTTGGTAGCAGATATTTCTTCTTGTGTACTTTCTGAACCACTTGATGTTTCTAAATTCGGACTTTTGTTCGCTGGTGCTCAGAAAAACCTGGCTCCTGCTGGTGTTACACTTGTAATTGTTCGGGAAGACTTGATTCCAGAGGTTGAAAACTGCTTACCTGGCACACCAACAATGCTGGCTTACAAAACCCATGCAGATAACGATTCTATGTACAATACACCTCCATGTTACACAATCTATGTGCTTGGAAAAGTTCTTCACTGGATTGAAAAAAACGGTGGTGCTGAAGGAATGCTTAAACGCAACAAGGAAAAGGCTGATTACCTTTACAACTTCCTTGATTCAAGTGATTTCTACCGTGCAACAACAGAAGTTGGAAGCCGCTCTTTAATGAACGTTCCATTCTTAACAAAATACTCAGTTGCTGGTGCTACAGACGAAGCTGTTCTTGCAAAAGAAAAAGAAATCAACGACAAGTTCTGTAAAG
>JAHAZJ010000197.1 GCA_018385315.1 Treponema sp.
GTTTCTGACAGTCTTCAGGAAATCGAATAATTAGAGATGTAAGATGAGATTTTTGGTCATTATCTCTTGTCACTTTTTGGCTTTTTTCGCCTGTCACAGAATGGTCAAAATCGCCTGGCACTAACAAGACGACGGAAAAGAAAACCTCATCAACTAGAAATTCAAGTAAGAAGCCAGCTGTTAAAAAGCCTGCGACTAAAACGACAAAGTCTGTTTCAAAGACTCAGACACAAGAACTTGCAGAATATATCAGACAAAAACAGACTCCAGAACCTGAGTTTCAGTATATTGCCAATGAAGACCATTACGACAAAGTAATCGAGAAAATCAAGGACTGTAAAAAAACGCTCTGGATTGGCACCGCCGATATCAAAGACTTATATGTAAAAGACGGACGAGGTACCAAACCTCTCCTTCCGCCTTGAAGTACTTTCAGATCTTGCAAAACGCGGAGTTGAAATCCGTCTGATTCATGCCAAAGAACCTGGTCCTGCTTTCAGCCAGGATTTTGACAAATACCCTGCCTTAATCGATGGCATGGAACGTGTCCTATGCCCCCGTGTTCATTTCAAAATTATTGTTTTTGATTTAAAAACCGCATATGTCGGTTCTGCAAATCTTACTGGTGCCGGGCTCGGCATGAAGGGCGAAAAGACCCGTAATTTTGAAGCCGGCGTTTTAAGCAGCAACAAAGATTTCGTAAAAAATACTGCCGAACAATTCGACAGCGTCTGGATGGGAGCCCACTGCAAAGGATGTAAGAGGAAGGAGTTCTGTGGGGACCCGATAGGATGTTAGACACATGATGTTTCTATATATTTGACTAATTGTTCTTCATTTGTCAGCATTGATCGGCAAAAGTCTTTGTATGTAGTTGTGTCTTGCGGTATGGAAAAACCTATAACAGAAAGATTACCTCCATAACCCAGTGAATTTAGCTTGAAGCGATCTATAGAGTTTTTTTCATCGTATTTATGAGGGTAGATGTATCCTCCTTCATCAATTCTCATTGTATGCATATAAGATATAACTTGATATAAATCTTCTCTTCCAACACCGTTTTCTAAGGATTTATATTTTGCATCTAAAATGAAATCGTTAGGCTTATAAAAATCTGGATAAATCTTTCTAGTATTTCTATCAAAACTTTCATCTATGTCTTTGTCAAATAATCTAATTCCCCCCTTCCTTTCTTTATTTTCAGGATGAATAAAACCACATTTTCCTAGTATCATTCCGACATATTCTTCCCAAAGCCAGCTTCCATCAAACAAGATGCCATAGACTTGTTTTCCTTTATTTGAATACTGTAATTTTTTGTGGTTCAAAATAATTTTACATAATGACTGTAAATTTGAAAAATCTTTGTAATAGGGGTGACATATAGGTTTTCTATTTGCTTCTAATACTATTTTCCTCTTTGATTTATTGTATGAATTGGTAACTGAAACTATTATTTTTACAGCTTCTTTTACATCTTTGTCTCCCTCTAAAATAGTTCTGAACCCAGGTTTCGCTTTTATATATTCGATTGTATGTCTGATTAATTCAGTAACATTATTATCAAAAGAAATCTCTCTCGATTTATAGGCAATTGAGCCATAAAAAGGAGTGTTGTCTTTTATATGTCGGGGTACATCTATACTTCCTCGCAGTGCTGAATCATTATGCTTATATGTTTTATAAGCTCGATAAACGCCTTTTCTCATTGCTTGTTTTAAAAACAGAGGGAAGAAATAAATGAATATATCAAGAGAATTTGCCTCTCCTGCAAAATGGTTTAAGTCAAACAAATTAACATGACATATTTTCTGTAGCATGTAGTGAAGAAAAAAATTATTTTTTGATGATTCAAATCTTGAATTAATATTTATTTGTGTGTTGTCAACACCAATGAACCCCATTATTTTACTTGTTTGGATTTTTAGATTTAATAATTCATTGGGCGAACTATCATTTTTTGATGGAGAGATTGTGAAGATATAGTCGTTATCTAATTTATCAGATGTCTCTTCGATTGTGTTTGGAAACATCAATAAATTTTCATTATTGTTAACCAGACTATATAGAGATTCGTTGCTTAATTTTATAATATCTGAATGAACCTCTAGTATATTATTTTCGTCTGCTCCAGAATCGAGAAAGGTTGTAATGCTGCAATCATTCAAATTAATAGTATTCATTTTTTATTGCACTGGATTCTCATTTTCATATGCAGTTTCAAGATTTGTTAGTTTATCTGAACTATCTTGTTCACCTCGCAAATATTCATTTAACAAAGGTTTTATATGATAATTCCATAGATTTTCAAAAGCAGATGATTCATCTTCATCTTTTAAGTAGCGGGCGAATTTAAGAAAATAGGCTGCCCCAATTTGATAGGAAGGACCAAGTTCATATTCGTCTTTTACTATTTCTATATTGAGGTTATCCATTCGGTTCTTAATCTTCTGTAAGTAAGAAGAAACATCTACTATGTTACCTTCACTGTCTTTCCATGCAGAAGGTTCATCAAACATTTTCTGACTCTCTTCAGCAGTAACTTCTTTCCAAGAGAAACGACGTCTGAATGCAAAATCCATATTTTCGACACTTCTATCTATGTCGTTCATAGTTCCAATAATAAATACATTTTTAGGTACAAAAAAACCATTTCTGAATGGATCATTGTCTTCATCAATTAGATTCTGATATTGAGTATCAACTTTCTTATTTCTATATCCATCTTCAATTGCAAAAAACAACTCCCCGAATATTTTTCCAACTTCACCTCGATTTATTTCATCTATAATGAATACATAAGGTTTGTCAGTTTTATCATTTAATGCTTCTTTACAAAATGCCTTGAAGGCTCCATCTCTGCGTTCAAACCCAATTTCTTTAGAATCTTTCTTCTCTTTTATAGGGCGTAATCCTTCCACGAAATCTGTATAATCATACGAAGAATGAAATTGAACAAATCCTATTTTGGAATCAGCCTCTTCTTTTTCTTTTTCGGAAAGTAAATCTTCGGAGTCTTTACCAAAAATTAGTTTTATGGCAAGTTTTCGCGCTTCAAATGTCTTTCCTGTTCCAGGCGCACCTGTGAGTATTAAGTTTTTTGTATTTTTTAAGAGATTAAGATTTTCGTCAGCGTTCATAAAGTCTCCTTCCATTTTTTTTAAGAGTTTATAGCCTTTTTCATTTTTTAGTTTCCTTATTGCACAATATACATCAGATCTACTTTCAAGATTTTCTTCTTTGATAAAAATTCCTTGCTTGTTGTAATATTTCCATGAATCGACATCAATTCTTTGTCCCCACTCTTCTATTCCTTCTGTTAAATTTTGATAGAAAACTGGTTCATCTTCAAAATGAATTATTCCTCCAAAATTATAGGAGTTATAAGATTCTTTTTTCTTGTCGTTCATTAAAAAATCTTTAGAAAGTATTTCATCTGGCTCTAGTCTAGGAGGAATTGCGGTTCCTACCGCGTAAACTTTTTTGTCTCCACAGAGAAATATAATATCTCCTTCTTGTACATCAAATGCTCTATTCCAGTTTAGTGTTACTTTGCGAGGAGGCTCTTGGACACCATATTCATACTGCATAATACCTGAATTTAGTCTAATTGCTTTTTCAACAAATTTTTGACAATTATTAGCACCTTCAGTCCCAGGTTTGTGTTTAAATAGCCAATAGTTTTTATTGCGTTCTTTGATTAATTTCTCAAACTTTTTATAGAATATAATTAAATTATTATTAGGGTCCTGATTGTTATATAAACCTAATTCTGCTATGGTTTTTGAAAATTGTTCAACTTGTTCAAAACCAATCCATAAAGAGTCAATATGCGCTTTATCAGGAGTATAATCAGCATAGATGCTTGCCCATCCAACATTCAGATAGTTTACAATTGAAAAATAACGAGTTTTTGTTCCTCCATTTGAATTGAGAAAAATCTTTCCAAATGGATAGTTTTCCCATTCTTTTATTTGCAGCTGTATTTTAAAGTCTCGCTTATCTTTATCGACTTTCCCAGAATTATAACCTTGCCCATCAGATTGAAAAGTACCACTGTCTATTAATGGTTTTATATATTTGGAATAACCTATATGATTTTTATCTTTGTTTTGATTCCATTCAGTATGAGCAACAAAATATTCCAATAAAGATTTGAATTGTTTGTAATAATCCATTTCTTCCATTTTTATAATTCCTTAAGAACTTGGTTCTATTTTCCTTTATACCATAAAACTAGGTCTTTTATAAGACTATGAACCCTTTATTCTAATTCTTCTTCACCTTTCCTTTATAATCCAAAATCCCGCCAAACTCAATGAGATTTGTGTATCCCAAATCAAGCAGGTTCTGGGCTGCGATTTTACTCCTTCTTCCACTTCTGCAGTAAATCAGAATCATCTGGTTTTTATTTGATAGAACTTTTGCGGCTGTTTCTTCGGTGATTGTCTCCATTGTGAGGAGTACCGCACCAGGAATATGACCGGCTTTGTATTCGTCATCGCGGCGGACATCGACTATAATTGCATCAGGATTATTCTTTGCAATCTCAAGGCCTTCTGCCATCGAAACCATTTTATAAGTCATCGGCGTAGCTCCTGCAATATACACAGCATTTGCCAGTGCAATAAGTTTTTCACTGTCAGCATTTTTTTTCATGCTCACACTATAAGTCAGATTTGAAGCTTTATTCTGCCATAAGCAAATTCCAACAACTTCTCCGACTTCGGTTATCTGCCATTTTGCAATTCCTGCATTCTCTCCAACAGTACATGGAGTTTCATTTGACCAGTTATAGTAAAAACCAGATATATCCTCTGATTCGGCATCTCGTTTAATTCTTGCAGTACATTCTGCTTCATTCCAGATAAAATCCATCTGTGCAAGATTTTCTGCGATAATTGAATAGTGGACATCATTTGCCCCATCCGGCACCGCGAACTTTAAACTCAACTGTTCTGCAATTTCTTCTGCAGATGATTCGTGAATCGGATTCGGCAGGCCCACGGTCTGTTTTGCAGGAGCCTTATCTGCTGTTTTATTTTTCCCTGAGCAGCTGGCAAGAGTCATCATAAATATTGAAATCAAAATAAGTGTCTTTTTCATTTTAGCCTCACTATCCTCATTCTATCACCACAAGGTGACAACGAACGGCATTGTTTCTTTGAGGTCTTTTCTCTGTACGTATTATATCATTTTTTAGCTTAATGTGCCTTATTTTAATGATGAGATAGAAAATCTATGTTATAATTGTAAACAGAGGTAATTATGTTTGCAGAAATTCCACTCGCTGGGAATTGTGAGATTAAAGAGCTTAAATGTGATTTTTTTACTGATCCAGATGTTCCATTAGAAGATGATTTAAACTGCGCTATTTAGTCAACACAAAATTTTCACAGGTTTAAGGTGTAAAAATTTATGCAGCCCGTTTTCTTTCCAGTTCATTGTACTGGAAGCATTTATACATTTCATCAGGTACATTGTAATCCAGCGACTGATGAAACCTCGCCGTGTTGTAGAAGTTGAAGTAGGCATTTATGCCGGCTTTCAAGTCTTTCATTGTTTCATAGCGTTTAAGGTAGATGTCCTCGTACTTGAGACTTCTCCACAGACGCTCAATTCTGATGTTATCCAAAGCCCTCTCTTTTCCATCCATGCTGATTTGGATGTCGTAATCGACAAGAACTTTTATAAAAACATCAGATGTAAACTGGCTTCCCTGGTCTGTGTTGAAGATTGCAGGACAGCCGTATTCTTCGATTGTTTCCCTCAGAAGATTTGCACTGATGAGAAATGCTCAGGACTTTGTAAGCTGAATCTATTTGATCCACGAAGGAGGCTCTATTCCGTAAAGTTGCCTGTACTTTTTTTAAGTAATTAAGCTCAACTTTCTGTTCTCCAATTGTCTTCAGGTATTCGTTTTCTTTTTCATCCTGCTGACGAACTTCTTCAGATTTCTTGTTTGGCCTCTCGAAAAGATCAGCCATACCGGCAATTGCCTGTGCCTTCCACTGCGAAATCTGATTTGGATGAACGCCGAACTTTACAGCAATTTCCTGAATCGTAGATTCTACTCGTAATGCTTCAAGTACAACCTTAGCCTTGAATTCCTTTCGTATTTTATTTTTAAAAAAGAAATGGAATTGTTTGATACTTAGTACACAGTTAAAATCAAATCTGCTATTCTTGAAGAAATTCTTCTTGCAATGGAATTTACTTCTGAATTTACAGAAGATGTTACCAAAAAAGTATCAATGTAAAAGATGGTAATATTTTTCTTTATTTTGAAAAAAAAAACTCAACTTGTATCTGCAGAAATAAAAAATGGCAAGATTGCAATCTTGCCACAAACACCCAGCTTGTCCGATTTAACGGGGTCTCGCCCAGCAAAGATAAATATATCAGAAAAAGATGATTTCTCAAATATTCAAAACATGGTTTATGACGGCACAATTACGGCTTCATTTACGAAGGAAAAATCTATCTTAATTCTGATGTGATGAATTCCAATGCAGTCGTACATTCAGAAGAATTTATTTCTAAGTTTGGTAACTGGAAAAAAGTTTCAAGATTAAAAAACTTGCTGAAGCACCTGCAATCACTTTCTGTAATTTTATCAAAGAGATTGTTTATATGCGTTCGCACTGATAATTCTGTGGAAAATTCTCGACAAAAAGCAAATATATGGTAGAAAATTGAATTATGAAAAGCAAAATTATTATTTCTGAGCAAGAAAAACAACTTATTCCTGCGGCATTTAATATGCTGAAGTATTCATATTCGCCTTATTCAAATTTTAAAGTAGGTGCGGCATTACTTTCTTCAACCGGGAAAATTTTTGGTGGCTGTAATATTGAATTTTTTTTGGGGGGGAGGGGCAACTGTTTGTGCAGAGCGGACTGCAATTTTCAAAGCGGTGAGTGAAGGTGAAAAATCGTTTTCAGCAATTTGCATCGTTGGAGGCAAAAATGGTGATGTTCAGGATTTTTGTTCTCCGTGCGGAATTTGCCGACAGGTTCTTTCTGAATTCTGTAAACCTGATTTTAAAATTATTCTCGCTTCCTCATTGACTGACTTCAAAGTTTTTACTTTATCCGACCTTCTGCCTGAAAGTTTTTCATTGTGATGAATTTTTGAAATGCTATTCGAAAGGAATTCTGCGTATTTTCATACAGAGGGGTATAATTCCGTTTGCGTTGCAGTTTTTAGTTGATGAATGAAAGAAGATTGTAAAATAAGAATATATTGCACACTAAATTTTCTGGGATAATAAATGAAGGATGACTCAAGAAGAGGCGTTATCCTTAATTTCTGTAAAAGTAAATTCTGCTATAAATCCATGACTCATATATTTTCCATGAACTTGAAGATAAAAGACTGAATTTTGTTCTTTCTTTGTATAAGGATTTCTGTAAGAAGTATAAAAAACAGATTTTTATTGCAATTGACGGTCAAGACAAATGTAGCGAAAACTCAAAGGCGATAATTGAAAACGCAAAGGTTATTCAATTTGGCGAAGGCAAAAACTCGCTTTTTGGTTTGTCAAAAAGATAATTACACCAGGTAAATAGTTTATTTTCCGTTTACCCACAGATTGTTTACCTTAGGCAGATATGTTAGTTACCTGCGAAAAATAGTCTACGAGGCAAAGGAAAATAAGATATGTCATAGCACAAACTGCAATACTTTTTAACATCTAAATACACTTTTCATCAAGCAGAAAATCAAGAAGTCCAATTGTAAGAATTCCTTTTTCATCAGTTTTACGCTTAATATTTTCGCCAGTAATTATT